>NZ_JBAFWT010000022.1:0-82570 GCF_043195195.1 Roseixanthobacter psychrophilus | reverse complement strand
GGTAGAGAGGAGGTTGGGTGACTATATCAGCGGACCCTTTCTTCTGCGCTCTCGTGGCGCCGGCCGTTGAAAAGTCATTTCATGTCTGTTGCATTCACCCGCGAAAACGATCTGGAAGCCACGGCGGCAGACTTGCCGGACCGTCCGATCTCGGCCCATCCCAATCTGGTGACCCCGCAGGGGCTGGCGGCGCTCGACACGGCGCTGGCCGAAGCGCGGGCGGCCTATGGCGCGGCCCAGGCGGCTGGCGAGGTACAGGCCGACCGCACCGCCATGGCGCGGGCGACGCGCGACCTCCGCTACTATGCCGCCCGCCGGGCTAGCGCGCAGCTCGTGGAGCCTGACCCAATGTCAGATAGCGTGCAGTTCGGAATGCGGGTGACATTTGAGCGCGAGGACGGTCGCCGCCAGACGTTCCGCATTGTCGGCGAAGATGAGGCCGACCCTGCGCGCGGTTCGGTCTCCTACGTCTCGCCGCTCGCCCGTGCCGTAATGGGCAAGGCGGTCGGCGATGTGACGCGGGTGGCGGGCGGCGAAGTGGAAGTGGTCGAAATCGGCTGATCCGCTCCTGAGGCGCAACGTAACTCGCTGGCATCGCTCCAGGCGCTGGCCGCATTAAGCAAAAGATCGCGGAAATCAGGCGGTGGTTGGCGACTTGATGCCGGAACACCCACGTACTCGCCGTGGACCCCACGCCGCTGCCCGGCTCAGAGAGCGGGTATCGGTCGCTTGAACCCAATCAGGACTTCGATCAGGTCTGCTCTTATACCGAGATCGATGTTGTCGATCTGGACCATCAAAAATGACAGACCGGAATGATGTTGGAGGTAGGAAACAATATCGTAGCCCCAGTCTATCGTCACAAGAGAACCATCGTTTCCCAGCGGATTGCCATGAAATTGCGGCTCTAGGATATTTCTTATCTTACCGTCCTGTAATGCGGCACGCCTACGTGAGGGCTTGTTCTTTAAAATAATGGGTACGGTCATTAATGTCGCACCCCCAGGTTTCAGTGTTCGTGCAATCTCTTTGATCGCCTTGTCAGGATAGAAAATATGCTCAAAAACGTCTTGTGTAATGACGAGGTCGAATTGTTCATCTTCGAAGGTTTGCGCCTCAAGGTTTTCGCTGCGATAGGATTTGCTGAGCATGCGCGGCGCATCGACGATTGAACCGAATGGTACTGATGCATTATACTGCGAGGCAGTATAAGAACTACATTCGCGGACCAAGCGTTGGCTCACCATGTCCCAGCCAGGCGAACTTTCATGAACTGATAGATGTGCCCAGTTCGGAAAATATGTCTTCAATACATGCATGATTGCGCGATGACGCGGCACTGACTTACAGTTCGAGCAAATCAAGGTCCCTCTAAAATAAGGACCCGAGGCGCTAAATTTCGCAGATGCCTCGCAAACCGGGCAAATGCCATCGTGGCTGAACTGAAAATCTTTGGAATTATCAGAATCTGACATTCTTAATTCCTGACGATATTTGTCACGGAGGACCGTGGAGGGGGAGTATTACCCTCCGAATCGTGAGAGGCAATCCCAGGGACAAAAAATCCGACGGGTCTCAGGGGCCAGCACAGAACAGTTTCCACAGTGGATGCCCGATCTCAGTCCGGGCTGTGCCACCATGTCTCGGGGAGGGTGCCGTAGAGCGAGGGCTGGCTTGGCAAGCGGATCGAGGCCCAGCGGGCGAGCCATTGGCCCGGGGCGTGGAACAGCGGCACACCGTAGGCCCCGGAAATCAACACCCGGTCCAGCGCGCGGGCGGCGGAGACGAGGTCGGCACGGCTGGTGGCGCGGATCATGGCCGCGATCAGAGCGTCGGCCGCAGCGCTCTTCATCCCCATGTAATTGCGCGTGCCCGGCTGGTCCGCCGCCGCGGAGCCGAAATAGAAGGCCTGCTCGTTGCCGGGTGAAAGCGACTGGCCCCACACAAAGGGCACCATGTCGAAATCATAGGAATTGCGCCGCGCATTGAATTGCACCGCGTCCACGATCCGCACATCGGCGGTGATTCCGGCCCGGGCCAGCTGGCTGGCAAAGGCGAGGCAGAGGCGCTCCTGCTCGCGGGTCGTGACCATGATCTCGAAACGGAATGGTATCCCGGTGTCGGCGCGGCGCAGCTTTCCGTCCTTCAACTGCCAGCCGGATTCAGCGAAAAGATCAAGCGCCGCCTTCAACCGCAGTCGGTCCCGACCGGAGCCGTCGGCGGCGGGCGGCGCATAGGTGCCGGCCAGCACGTCTGCTCGCACCGCGCCGGGGAAGGCGGCTAGCAGAGTCTGCTCCGCCGCATCAGCCCTGCGCCCGATCGCGGAAAGCTCGGAGCCATCGAAGAAACCGGCGGTGCGGCTGTAGAGCCCATGGTAAAAATTACGATCAAGCCATGTGAAATCAAATAATTCGATGATGGCGCGGCGCACCCGCACATCGGCAAACAGCGGCCGGCGGGTGTTGAATACCAGAGCATAGTGAGGCTTCGGCAGCCCGGTGGGGATCACCTGCCGAATGACCTTCCCGGCTCGCGCCGCTGGGAAATCATACCCGGTTTCCCAGCGACCTGGATCGCTTTCGAAACGGGCATCAACGAGCTGGCGCTTGAATGCTTCGAATTCGCTGTTCTGTTCGCGGAAATAGTCGAATCGAAGCTGCGAAAAATTGTTGAACCCCTTGTTGGTCGGCAGGTCGCCACCCCAATAGCTGGGATCCCTGGCAAGGGTCACGCTTGCACCCGGCTCCATTTCCACCACTTTGTAGGGTCCCGAACCGAGTGGTGGCTTGAGACTGGTTTCCCCAAATTTGTCCTTGTCCGTGGCGTGGCGCGCGAACACCGGCATAAGCCCCATAATCAGGGGTAATTCCCTATCCGCACTCACAAAATCGAATCGCACCACGCGCTCGGTGAGGGCCTGCGCACGGGCGATCTTGCCATAGTATAGGCGATGGTTCGGCCGGCCCTTGTCGCGCAGCAATTCATAGGAAAACACAACATCGTCAGCGGTAACCGGCGTGCCGTCTGAAAAGCGGGCGCGTGGGTCGAGGGTAAAGGCCACGAAGCTGCGCTGCGGATCGGTTTCTATGCTTTTGGCCAGCAATCCATAAAGCGTGAAAGGCTCGTCGTAGCCCCGCACCATCAGGCTCTCAACCACGTTGTTACGGATGAAGGGAGTCGAGGAGCCCATTATTATGAAAGGGTTGAGGCTATCGAATGTGCCGGGTAACGAGAGCGTCAGCCGTCCTCCCTGGGGCGCGGCGGGGTTTGCATAAGCGAAATGATCGAAGCCCTCGGGATAGGCCGGCGCGCCATGCATGGCGATGGCATGGCTCGTCTGAGCGCCGGCTGGGCCGGGTGCGGCGAGGAGCAGGGTGAGGAGAGCGGCGGCAGCCTGTCGCATCAGCAGGTGTTTTTAATCTCCAGCAGCGACGCTGTCGTGCGACAGCCGCAATGTTAGGCAAGGTATCACATCCGCGCACGGATGCGGTTCCCCGTCACCGTGTTGCCTTAATTGACACCGACAGAGCCGAGTTTAAGAGGGGTCCGCCGATCCACCCGGCCGGTGCCACGCGACAGGGAATTTTTGAAATATGACGAAAGCGAAAATTTTGCGCCGTGTCGGCGGTCTTGCCGCGATGGCCCTGGCCCTCGGCGTCGCCGGCGGCGCGTTCGCCCAGACGCAGCCGGCCAAGCCCGCTAAGCCGGCGGCTCCCGCGCAGGCTGCCCCGGCACAGGCCGCCCCCCAAGGCCAGCAGGCGCAAGGCCCGGCGTCGGTCGCCGTACCCGGCATCAATACTCCCTGGACCAAGGTCTGCGGCAACGACCAGCAGGCCAATAAGACAATCTGCATGACCACCCAGGACTTCACCGCTGAAACGGGTCAGCCGCTGGCTTCGGCCGCCATCCGCGAAGTCCAGGGCGACCCCGCTCTGAAATTTATCGTCTCGGTCCCCATCGGCATGATGGTTCAGCCGGGCACGCGCGTGATCATCGACCAGCAGCCTCCGCTGGCGCTGAAGTATGAGATCTGCTTCCCCAATGGCTGCTTCGCCAGCATGGATACGAACGCCGAGTTCGTGACCAAGCTGAAGAAGGCGCAGACCATCACCATCCAGGCGCTGCAGATGGGCGGCCGCACGCTGAACTTCCAGCTTCCCGCCAAGGACTTCGCCAAGGCCTATGACGGCCCGGCCTCCGACCCCAACGTGGTCGCGGCTGAACGCCAGAAGCTGGCGGAAGAGCTGCAGAAGCTGGCGCAGAAGAAGCTTGAGGAACGCGCCGCCCAGACCGGTCAGGCTGCCCCTGGTGCCGCTCCGGCTCCCGCTGCCCCTGCGCCCGCCGGCAAGTGATGCGGCGCGTGTGCGCTGTCTAAGACAAGGTGGAAACACAACGGCGCGCCTTTGGGCGCGCCGTTTTCGTTTTGATCGGTCATTGATTTGACCGAAGCTGCAATCAAAGCCGACTAGTTCAGCAGATCACGGCGCATGTGCCAGCCGCCTTCACCGTCGTCCGTTAGCGCTTCGGACACGCGCGGATGGCGCACCGGCTCGCCCGAGAGGTCCGCTTCGAGATTTTGCTCGGAGACGTAAGCGACATACTCATTCTCCGCATTCTCGGCGAGCAGGTGATAGAAGGGCTGGTCCTTGCGCGGCCGGATCTCCTCCGGAATTGCCTGCCACCATTCCTCGGTATTGTCGAACACGGGGTCCACGTCGAACACGACGCCGCGGAACGGGAAGTGTTTGTGGCGCACCACCTCGCCAATGCGAAACTTCGCTAATCGCATGGTGTCGGGTCCGTGTGTCGGAAACGCTTCGCGCACCTCGCCAATGTCGCGAGTCATCATCGCCTTGTCAGCGCGCGTAGGGGACGCTGCGGGCTCCCGGGGCTTTGAATCGCGTGGCATGTCGTGCTCTTAACCTCTCAACCGTATCGGCGCTCCTTGTCTAGAGGCCGTAAACCTTTGCCATGTCAGGATCTTTTTCCGACACGAGTTTGGCCAGGTCGACGATGACCTTGGCCTGCTTCCAGGTGGCGTCGTCCTGCATCTTCCCGTCGATCATCACGGCTCCCGCCCCGTCTGGCATGGCTTCGAGGATCTTGAGGGCAAATGCAACCTCGCCAGGAGCGGGACTATAGACCTTTTTTGCTATGGCAATCTGTGTCGGATGCAAGGACCATGCTCCGACGCATCCCTGGAGAAATGCGTTGCGGAACTGGCTTTCGCAGGCGGCCAGATCGCCAAAATCGCCGAATGGCCCATAGAAAGGCTTGATGGCATTGGCCGCGCAAGCGTCCACCATCTTGCCCACCGTGTAGTGCCAAAGATCCTGCTGATATCCTGTGCGGGGATTGTCTCCGTCGGGATCAGCGAGAACCTGGTAGTCCGGATGGCCGCCGCCGACGCGCGTGGTCTTCATCGCACGAGAGGCGGCGAGGTCTGCCGGACCAAGACTCATGCCGTGCATGCGTGGTGAGGCGGCAGCGATCTCTTCCACATTCTTCACGCCCTCGGCGGTTTCCAGGATGGCATGGATCAGGATCGGCTTGCCGATGGCGTGCTTGGCCTCGAGCTGCGCCAGCAATTGGTCGAGATAGGCGATGTCCCAGGGGCCGTCGACTTTGGGCAGCATGATGACATCGAGCTTGCCGCCGATCGCGTCAACCACCTGAACGATGTCGTCGAGCGCCCAGGGGCTGTTGAGGGCGTTGATGCGGGTCCATAACCCGGTGGAGCCGAAGTCCACATGGCGTGCCATCTCGATGAAGCCGGAGCGGGCCGCCTCCTTGGCATCGATCGGGATAGCGTCCTCCAGATTGCCGAGCACAACGTCCACCTGCTTGGCAAGATCGGGCACCTTGGCGCGCATCTTCTCCATGTGCGGCGGAACGAAATGGATCATCCGCTCGAGCCGCACCGGCAATTCGCGATAGGGGGTGGGCGCACCAATGGCGAGCGGCTTGAAGAAATTGCGCGGCAGCTTCATGCGGGGTCCCCCAGGATTTCCCTTCAGCATGACCACGGCCAAGCCGCGCGGCAAGTCCCAAGATGCGCTGCAACATGACGCGATGGCCGGCCGCCTCCACCGCTCAGTTTGACGTGCCGAGACAAAGTCGTTAGCAGGCGGGACCCTTCCGCAATGCACAATCCATGTCCGACCTTTTCGGCCTCGCCTTTCCCTTCTTCGGTCTGATTTTCCTTGGCTATGCGTGTGGTCGCTTCGTGCGGCTGCCGGAGGAGGGGCTTGCCTGGCTTTCCTTCTTCATCATCTATGTCGCGCTGCCGGCGTTGTTTTATCGCATCGTCGCGCAAACGCCGTTCGCGCAGCTGATCAATCCCGGCTTCATCCTTGCGGTGGTTGTCTCCACGTCCTTCTGTGCTTTACTTGCGCTCACCATCGGGCTGTGGCTGCGTCGCGGCAATGTGGGCGAGGCGGCGATCGCGACCACCATCGGCGCCTATGCCAATGTGGGATACATGGGCCCCGGCCTGACCCTCGCCGCGCTGGGGCAGGATGCCGCCACACCCGCCGCGCTGATTTTCGCGTGCGACAGCCTGTTCTTCTTCACCCTAGTGCCGCTGCTGATGGGCGTGCATGGCCGCAGCGAGAGCCTTCTGCACACGTTGGGGGGCGTGCTGAAGCGGGTGCTAACCCATCCCTTCAATATAGCTACGCTGTTGGGGATCGTGTCCGCTGCGTTCGAATTCCGCGCCCCCGGCGCTGTGGAGCGGATGCTGGACTTCCTGAAAAACGCCGCCGCCCCATGCGCCTTGTTCACCCTTGGCGTTACGGTGGCTCTGCGCCCGCTTGGTCGTGTGCCGCGCGAGCTGGCGCCGCTTCTGGCGCTGAAGCTGCTGGTTCATCCTCTCATCGCGCTGATGGCCCTGACGACGCTCGGCGTGTTCTCGCCCACCTGGGTGAAAACCGGCGTGCTCATGGCCTCTCTCCCTCCAGCGCTCAACGCTTTCGTGCTGGCGCGGCAGTACAAGGTCTATGTCGAAGAGGCCTCGGCCAGCGTCCTTTTGGGGACGCTGCTTTCGGTGATCACGGTGACGGGTGTGCTCTATCTGATTCAGCAGAACCTGCTGCCGCTGCACATGATCCGCTGAGCCGTCAGGCAGCGCGCGCACCGATGCCGAGCCGCATCAGGCCGCGCCGCAGCGGACCAAGCCGGTCGAGCATGTAGAGTCCGAGGCCCCGCACCCCTTGGATCGGCACCAGATCCGACAGAAGCGAGCGATTGAGCAGGTCCACTGCTGCCATTCGCCCGCTCACGTCGTTGCGGCGGTCGCGGGCATAGCTCTCCAGCACCTTTTCGCTGCCGGGGTCTGAGCCCTTGGCGATCGAATCACTCGCCAGCGCCACCAGGGTCGCAGCATCGCGCAGGCCGAGGTTGAGCCCCTGGGCCCCGATGGGCGGCATCACATGGGCGGCCTCTCCCATCAGCGCCACACGGGGAGCGATGACCTTTTCTGCCGTTTCCGCCGCGAGCGGATAGGCGCCGCGTCCGCTTTCCACCTCGAACGCGCCCAGGAGAGAGAAGGCGCGCCGCTCCATCTCTCTGGCAAAGGCTCTGGCATCGAGCCCGAGCAGATCCACCGCCTCGCGCTCGCTCACCACACACACGATGGACGAGCGATTGCCGGGAAGCGGCACCAGGGTGAATGGGCCATGCTCCATGTGGAATTCGGTGGAAATGTCGTCGTGCGGACGGGTGTGGCGCACCGTCATGGTCAAGGCGACCTGGGGATAGTCCCGGTGGCGCATGGCGATGCCGACGGCTTCGCGGACTCTGGAATTTCGCCCGTCCGCGGCGATGATCAGGCGGGCGGAGAGATGCCCACCGCTATCGAGCTCCAACTCAACCGCGTCCAGCCCGACATCGAGCTCGGTGAGAGAGGCTGAAATGATGTCGAGATTCGGAGCGGTCTCGCACAGGGAGCGCAACTGGCCCCGCAGGACCTCGTTCTCCAGATTGTAACCGAACGCCTCTAAGCCGATTTCACTTGATCGGAACAGTACCTCGGGGGCCCGCATAAGGCGCCGGGTTCCATCGACGATTCGCAGGTCGCGCAGTGGCGCGGCATGGGGTGCGAGATCATCCCACACGCCAAAATCAGCGAGAATCTGAATCGAGCCTTCCAGCAATGCCGTCGTCCGGTGGTCGACGCCCCGTTCAGGTCCGGTAACGAGGGCCGTGCGAACGCCCTTCCGGGCCAAGCCGAGCGCCGCCGCCAGCCCTGCCGGCCCCGCGCCGACCACCGCCACATCATACTGCGCCATCTCGTTCATTCCGGCCTCCCGGTACTGGTTGCCGCCTATCGGGGTTTGTTGTGTCCCTTTTTACGAGCGCGCGGGGCGCCTGTCGCGCGCCCAGTCGTCTCAGGTCCTCACGGATCTGCGCAAGCTCAGGCCGGAACGCCTTTGCCCGACGGGCAGGGCACGCCTATCATCTGCGCAAAATGGGGCCGCCGGGAGCCGAGAAAATGGTTGGAATTGTGCGTGTGCATCGGACCGGCGGTCCGGAGGTCATGATGTTCGAGCAAGCGGACATTCCCCCGCCGGGACCCGGCGAGGTGAGGCTCCGCCAAACCGCCATCGGCCTGAATTTCGTGGACACCTATTTTCGTAGCGGCCTCTACAAGGCGCCGCAGATGCCTTTCACGCCGGGTAGCGAGGGCGCTGGCGTGGTTGAGGCGGTGGGGCCGCATGTGAACGACTTCCACGCGGGAGACCGCGTCGCCTATGCCACGGCGCTCGGCGCCTATGCCGAAGTGCGCAACGTGCCGGCCTCTGCGCTGGTCCATCTGCCCGCCTCCATCGACGACCGCACGGCGGCGGCGATGATGCTGAAGGGAATGACAGCGCAATATCTCGTACGCCGAACTTTTGAGGTGAAGCAGGGCGATACGATTCTGATCCAGGCTGCAGCGGGTGGCGTGGGCCTCATTCTCTCTCAATGGGCCCATTTCCTCGGGGCGACGGTGATCGGGACGGTGGGGTCGAAGGAAAAGGCCGAGCTGGCGGTGGCCAACGGCGTCGACCACGTCATCCTCTATCGCGACGAGGATTTCGTGCATCGCGTCAAGGAGCTCACCAACGGCAAGCTGTGCGACGTGGTCTATGACGGGGTGGGCCAATCCACCTATCCCGCATCGCTGGACTGTATCAAGCCGCGCGGCCTGTGGGTCAGCTTCGGCAATGCGTCGGGCGCCATCAAGAATTTCGATCTGCTGACGCTGTCGCAGAAGGGTTCGCTCTATGCGACCCGTCCGACCCTTGCCACCCATGTTGCGACCCGTGCGGACCTCCTGGCCACGGCGAACGATCTGTTCGAGGCGGTCATCAAGGGCGCGGTGAAGATTCCCGTCCACCAGACCTATGCCTTGAGGGATGCGCAGACCGCCCATCGGGATCTGGAATCGCGCGGCACCACCGGATCGACGCTGCTTCTTCCTTGAGGACATTCATAAATTTACCTTGCGCTCCGGTTCAGCCTTGCGCCGGGGCGCGCCGTCCATGATATGGTTTGGAATGTCTCAAACGGGGCGGCCTCCCGCTGCTCCCTCCTGCTTCGACGGTCCGTTGCGCCATGATGCGCCAATACGAACTCGTCGAGCGTGTGCGCCGGTATAATCCCAACACCGACGAAGCATTGCTCGACCGCGCCTATGTCTACGCCATGCGGGCGCACGGCACGCAGCTTCGCGCCTCGGGCGATCCCTATTTTTCCCATCCGCTCGAAGTCGCGGCGATCCTCACCGACCTGAAGCTGGACGACGCGACCATCATCGCCGCGCTCCTCCACGACACGATTGAGGACACGGGCGCCACTAAGGCCGAGATCGAGCGCCTGTTCGGCACCCAGATCGCGACGTTGGTGGAAGGCCTCACCAAGATCAAGAAGCTGGATCTGGTCTCCAAGCAGGCCAAGCAGGCGGAAAACCTGCGCAAGCTGCTGCTGGCCATCGCCGACGATGTGCGCGTGCTGCTGGTGAAGCTCGCGGATCGCCTGCACAACATGCGCACGCTGAAATGGGTGCCGCAGGAAAAGCGCGACCGCGTCGCCCAGGAGACGCTGGACATCTACGCGCCCCTCGCCGCCCGCATGGGCATGCAGGACATGCGCGAGGAACTAGAGGATCTCTCGTTCCGTCAACTCTCGCCGGAAGCCTATGCCTCGATCGCCGCGCGGGTGTCCGAATTGCGCGAGCGCAACGGGCTGCTGGTGGAGGAGATCGAGCGCGAGCTCCAGGCCGAGCTGGCGCGCCGCGAGATCAAGGCGGAAGTGAAGGGGCGCGAGAAGCGGCCCTACTCCATCTGGGGCAAGATGGAGCGCAAGGCCATCGGTTTCGAGCAATTGTCGGACCTGTACGGCTTCAGGGTGATCGTGGAGACGGTGGAAGACACCTATCGCGCGCTGGGGGTGGTGCACACCAAGTGGCCCATCGTGCCCGGCCGCTTCAAGGACTACATCTCCACTCCCAAGCCGAACGACTATCGTTCCTTGCACACGACCCTGATCGGCCCGCGCCGCCAGCGTGTGGAATTGCAGATCCGCACCCGCGACATGGACGATATCGCCGAATACGGCATCGCCGCGCATGCGCTTTACAAGGACGCTGCCGGCGAGCAGGGGGCGATGCTCTCCAATGAGAGCCGGGCCTATGCCTGGTTGCGCAAGACCATCGAGAACCTCGCCCAGGGGCTGAGTCCGGAAGAGTTTCTCGAGCACACCAAGCTCGAACTGTTCCACGACCAGGTGTTCTGCTTCACCCCGAAGGGCCGGCTGATCGCGCTGCCGCGCCACGCGACACCCATCGATTTCGCCTATGCCGTGCATACCGACATCGGGAATACGGCAGTTGGCTGCAAGATCAACGGCACCGTGGCGCCGCTGGTATCGGAGCTGAAGAACGGCGACGAGGTGGAGATTATCACCTCAAAGGCCCAGACTCCTCCGGGGGCCTGGGAGACCATTGCTGTAACCGGCAAGGCACGCGCAGCGGTGCGGCGGGCGACGCGCACGGCGGTCCGCGCGCAATATGCCGGCCTCGGCCGCAAGATTGCTGAGCGCTCCTTCTCCAAGGCCGGCAAGGCGTTTTCCGACGAGGCCCTATCCAAGGCCCTGCCGCGATTGGCACGCATGGCCCTCGAAGATGTGTTCTCGGCTGTTGGCCGTGGCGAGATCAAGACCGACGATCTGATCCGCGCCGTTTATCCCGAATGGAGCGCCCAGCGACCCGACGAGCGCAGTTCTGCTGAAAAGGCGCCGAAGGGAGAGGGCTGGTTCGAGCTCAAGCGCGGGCAGAACCTCAAGTTCAAAATTCCCGATGGGCCTGAAGAGGCGAGCATCGGGGCGATTCCAATCCGTGGCATCAATGGCGAACTGCCGGTGCGCTTCGCGCCCGACGGGGGGGCGGTGCCGGGCGACCGGATCGTCGGCATCCTCACGCCGGGGGAAGGCATCACCATCTATCCCATCCAATCGCCGGCGCTGCAGAATTTCGAGGAGGCGCCGGAGCGGTGGCTGGATGTGCGCTGGGATGTGGACGAATTGAGCGATGGGCGCTTTCCAGCTCAAATCGTCGTGACCGCCGTGAACGAACCGGGCTCGCTGGCGCAGGTGGCGACTGTCATCGGCGCGCGGAACGGGAATATACAAGGCATCAACATGCGCTCGCGCTCGCCGGACTTCACCGAACTCCTCATCGACCTCGAGGTGTTTGACCTGCGCCACCTGAACGGCATCCTCTCCGAACTGCGGTCGAAGCCGGTGGTGTCCAGCGCCGAGCGTGTGAATGGCTGAGGGAGTGGAAATCATGCAGGGCGTGCGGCCAGTGCGGCTCGGGATTAACGTGGATCATGTGGCGACGCTACGAAATGCGCGTGGCGGCTTTCATCCCGACCCGGTGCGCGCAGCCGCCCTTGCCTTGGCGGCGGGCGCCGACGGCATCACAGCCCATCTGCGCGAGGATCGCCGCCATATCCGCGACGCCGACATGGCGCGTCTGAAGGCCGAGGTGGCGTTGCCGCTGAATTTCGAGATGGCGGCGACGGCCGAGATGGTAGAGATCGCGCTGAAGACTGCGCCGCACGCGTGTTGCCTGGTTCCAGAAAAGCGCGAGGAGCGCACCACTGAAGGGGGTCTTGACGCGGCGGGTCAGTCGGACGATCTCGCACCGAAGATTGCGGCGCTGAAGGCCGCCGGCATCCGCGTGTCCCTCTTCGTTGCCCCGGATCCGGTGCAGATCGAGGCTGCGCGGGCGCTTAATGCCGATATCGTGGAGCTTCACACCGGCGCATGGTGCGATCTGAGGACAGCAGGCAGGATGGATGAGGCGAAAGCTGAGTTCGCGCGCTTGGCCGCCGCTGCCATTCAAGCCGAAGCTCTTGGGCTTGAAGTGCATGGCGGCCACGGGCTGGATTATCAGACCGCCCGCCAGATGGCCGCCTTGCCGGAGGTGGTGGAACTCAATATCGGACACTACATCATCGGCGAGGCCATCTTTCACGGGCTCGAAAGCGTGATCCGCCGCATGCGTGAATCGATCGCACTGGGGCGGGCGCAACTGCGAACGGAACAGGCCGCATGATTCTCGGCATGGGCTCGGATTTCACCGACGCGCGGCGCATCGCGCGTTCCATCGAGCGATTCGGTGACCGCTTTCTGGATCGGGTTTTCACGCCGCTGGAGCGCGCGAAGGCTGACCGGCGCATGCGTCGGGCCGAGACCTATGCCAAGCGCTTCGCTGCCAAGGAAGCATGTGCCAAGGCCCTCGGTACGGGGCTGAGCCACGGTGTATTCTGGCGCGACATGGGGGTGGTGAACCTGCCCAGCGGCAAGCCGACGCTGGCGCTGACCGGCGGAGCCGCTGCCCGTCTCGCCGCGATGGTGCCGGACGGTTACGAACCGCGGATCGAGCTGAGCTTGACCGACGAGGGCCCGCTTTCCGCTGCGTACGTCATCATCAGCGCCGTGCCGTCCGGCACACCGGACCCAGGCCGTGCTAGGGCCGCATAACCCACGGCCGGCGTATGCACGTTTGCGCGATGCCCGCGTCCAACGCATGGCCGCTGCGTTGCCGCTCGTGAACGAACGGTCTATAGCTGGCCGGTGTCGCGCGGGGCATTTTTGGCCCGTGCGTCCGTGCGACCGCCTCTCGGGCATAAGTTTGCTGCACAGTGTGCACGGACACCATACATCGGACCCTCTATGACCGCAGCCAGCGATTCCAAGAAGGAAGGCGGTTTCCTTGAAACCGTCAAGGTCATCATCCATGCGCTCTTGATTGCGCTGGTGATCCGCACCGTCCTCTTCCAGCCCTTCAACATTCCTTCGGGGTCCATGAAGGACACGCTGTTGATTGGCGACTATCTCTTCGTTTCGAAGTTCAGCTACGGCTATTCGCGCTTCTCCATTCCGTTTTCCCCAAACCTGTTTTCCGGCCGAATCTTCGGGGCGGAGCCGACCCGGGGCGACGTGGTGGTGTTCAAGCTGCCGCGCGACAATGAAACCGACTATATCAAGCGTGTTGTCGGTATGCCCGGCGACCGCATTCAGATGATTGACGGCGTGTTGAACATCAACGGTGTACCGGTGCAGCGCGAACGCCTGACCGACATAACGGAAGACGACGGCAGCGGCCGTGTCGTTCCCATCAAGCGCTGGAAGGAGACGTTGCCGAACGGCGTCTCCTACGAGACACTTGATCTCGTGGACAATGGTTTTTACGACAATACCCAGGTCTATAATGTGCCGCCGGGCCATTACTTCATGATGGGCGATAATCGCGACAATTCGGCCGATAGCCGCGTTTTGAGCCAGGTGGGTTACGTTCCGTTTGAGAACCTTATCGGCAAGGCGCAGTTGATCTTCTTCTCCATCGACGATCACGCGCAGGCCTGGCAGGTCTGGACGTGGCCTTGGTCGGTGCGGTGGTCGCGCCTGTTCAGCATGGTGCGATGACCACTCCCGTGCCTGATCTATCGCCGCTCGAAGAGCACATCGGCCACGTCTTCGCTGACCGCAGCCTGATCGAACTCGCCTTGACGCACATCAGCGTCGTCAAGGGCGATACGCCACGTGTGCGCTCCTACCAGCGCCTGGAATTCCTCGGCGACCATGTGCTCGGCTCGATCGTGTCGCACATGCTCTACGCCGCCTTTCCCCAGGCCGAGGAGGGCGAACTCTCCCGCCGTCTTGCGGATCTCGTGCGCGAGGAAGCCTGCGCCGAGGTGGCAGAGGACATGAACATCGGCGCCTTCATCCGCCTCGGCAATGGTGAGACCCAGTCGGGCGCTCGCAGTCGCCGCACCATTCTCGCCGACGTCACCGAGGCGGTGGTCGCCGCAGTCTATCTCGACGGCGGGTATGAGGCAGCACATGCTCTGGTGGAACGCTTCTGGCGCGCGCGCTTGGTGGCGCCACGCCGGCCCTTGCGCGATGCCAAGACCCATCTGCAGGAATGGGCCCAGGCGCGGGGCCTGCCGCCGCCCTCCTATCGTGATGTGGAGCGCAGCGGGCCGGATCACGCGCCGAGTTTCCGCGTACGGGTCGAACTCCCTGGTCTTGCCTCAGCGGAAGCCATAGGATCATCCAAGCAGGCGGCGCAGAAAGCTGCGGCCGCTGCATTCCTGGCGCGCGAGGGCGTGCCCATCGGGAGCGAACCATGAACGACGCGGTCACCCCGCCGACCACGGCCGAGGGACAGACGCGCTGCGGTTTCGTCGCCCTCCTCGGCGCGCCAAATGCCGGCAAGTCCACCCTGACCAATGCCTTGGTGGGCACCAAGGTGTCGATCGTCTCCCACAAGGTGCAGACCACCCGCGCCATCGTGCGTGGCATCGTGCTCGATGGGCCGGCGCAGATCATCCTAGTGGACACCCCTGGTATCTTCTCGCCCAAGCGGCGGCTGGAACGGGCCATGGTCTCGACCGCCTGGACCAGCGCTTCGGACGCGGATCTTGTCGCCCTGCTGGTGGATGCCAATCGCGGCGTCGATGCGGAGATCGAGGCCCTGCTGGAGCCGCTGAGCCAGGTGCGGCACCCGCGTGCCCTGATCATCAACAAGATCGACCTCGTGAAGCGCGAGTCCCTGCTGGCGCTGGTGGCGGGGCTCACCGAGCGCCTGCCGTTCGAGAAAGTGTTCATGATCTCCGCGCTCAAGGGCGATGGCATCGAGGACATCAAGCATTGGTTCGCACAGTCGATGCCGTATGGGCCATGGCTCTATCCCGAGGATCAGATCACCGATGCCCCCATGCGCATGCTGGCGGCAGAAGTGACGCGGGAGAAGTTGTTCCTGCGCCTGCATGACGAACTGCCCTATCGCTCGACGGTCGAAACCGATTCCTGGAAGGAATTGCGCGACGGTTCCGTGCGCATCGAACAGACCATCTTCGTCGAGCGGGAAAGCCAGCGTAAAATCGTGCTGGGCAAGGGCGGTGCGGCCATCAAGGCGATTTCCACGGAGGCCCGCAAGGAAATCTCCGAGATCGTCGAAAGCCCGGTGCATCTGTTCTTGTTCGTGAAGGTGCGCGAGAATTGGGCCGACGATCCCGAGCGCTATCGCGAAATGGGCCTGGAATTCCCCCGGGGGGACTGACGCCGCCGTGGAATGGACCGACGAGGGCATTGTCATCGGCGTGCGTCGGCACGGGGAAAGCAGTGCCATCGTCGAGCTGATGACGCGCGAGCACGGCCGCCATCTCGGCCTGGTTCGGGGCGGAATGTCGAAACGCCAAGCTCCGCTGATCCAAGCGGGCAACAGCATGCGCGCCGTCTGGCGCGCACGGCTTGAGGGCGGTCTCGGCCTGTTTTCTCTTGAAGCCCTCAGCGTGCGCACCGACCTCATGATCCAGGTGCCCCATGCCGCTTTTGGCATGAGCCATATGGCGAGCCTGCTGCACCTGCTGGCGGAGCGCGACCCGCATCCTGGCTTGTACGACGTTCTGGATGCCATACTCGAAGCGATCGCAGATGCAGAGGCTGCTGGCGTACTGTTGGCTCGCTTCGAATTGGCGATGCTCGCGGAACTTGGGTTTGGGCTGGATTTGGCCGTGTGCGCCGCGACCGGCGGGCGAAATGATCTGGTATTCGTTTCACCGCGAACGGGCCGGGCCGTGTCTGAAAGCGCTGGCGCGCCATATGCCGAACGCTTGCTGGCCTTGCCCACCTTCCTGATTGGTGGCCCGGTGCCGCCGCCGCGGGAGGATTTGGCGGCCGCCTTTGCGCTCACCGGACATTTCTTGGCTCAGCGGATCTTCGAGCCGCGCGGGGAGCGCCTGCCCGAGGCGCGCGAACGCTTCCTGCTGGCGCTCCAGCGGGAGGCCGCGCGGGCCTCCCGGGGGGCGGGTTAAGCGTCAGTAGGGACGGGGACCATAATAGGGGCCAGGTCCCGGACCTGGACGGGGTCCCGGGCCATAAACGCGAGCCGGACCGTAAACGCGACCGCGCGGAGGACCGACCCAGACCCTGGAGCAACGCGTGGTGACAATGCGCCGGCCGTAGGCCCAGCGCGTCACCGGGCGGCAGACGCGCCGCCATGCAACGGTCTCGGCCTGGACGCCCGATCCGGCGAGGCCGAGCGGGGTTGCCGGAACCAACGGCATGGCATTGGCGGCGCCGGCCAGCGAGACAATTCCAAGAGCTGCCGCACCGCAGAAAGCAATTACAAGGTTTTTCATTTCCGCTTCTCCTCTGAAGCTCCCAAACACGCCGCTCGGCGTATGGACAGAAGGTGAAACGCTTGAGTGTCGGGCTTATGTTCCCGATTAATATCGCGGATTAATTCGCGGTAACCGAAAAGGTAATGCGGGCAACGGTTCTTGAATGCTCGTTCACATAGATAAATCAAACTGGGGGTTGCGTTCAGTCTTGCGGCCAACACGAGGTGAGGGTGTGACAAACCTGTGCACTAACCTGCACCGGCTTGTGCGCGGACGCGGGGCGCGCTAGTGCCATGCCATGGCTACCAGCACCCTTCCTCCTGCAGGCGATGGCAATATCGAGCCGGTCGAGTTGAAGGCGGCGCTCGAAGAACGCTATCTCGCCTATGCCCTGTCCACCATCATGCACCGGGCGCTGCCGGACGCGCGCGACGGGCTGAAGCCGGTCCACCGGCGCATTCTGCACGCCATGCGCCTGTTGAAGCTGGATCCGGAAGCCGGCTTCAAGAAATGCGCCCGCGTCGTGGGCGACGTCATCGGCAAGTTCCACCCGCACGGCGACCAGGCGGTCTATGACGCCCTGGTGCGCCTGGCGCAGGATTTCGCCCAGCGCTACCCGTTGGTGGACGGGCAGGGCAATTTCGGCAATGTGGACGGCGATAATGCCGCCGCCATGCGATACACCGAAGCGCGCCTCACCGAGACCGCGCGTCTGCTGCTGGACGGCATCGACGACGACGCGGTGGATTTCCGCCCCACCTATGATGGCTCCGAGGAGGAGCCGGTGGTGCTCCCCGCCGCTTTCCCGAACCTGCTGGCCAACGGCTCCCAGGGCATCGCGGTGGGCATGGCGACCTCGATCCCGCCGCACAATGCCGCCGAGCTGCTGGATGCGGCGCTCCACCTGCTGGACCATCCCGACGCGCCAGCCTCCGATCTGTTGCAATTCGTGCCGGGACCGGACTTTCCCACCGGCGGCGTGCTGGTGGAAGACCCTGTCGGCGCCGCGGAAGCCTATGCCACCGGTCGCGGTTCGTTCCGCGTGCGGGCCCGCTGGCACAAGGAAGACACCGGGCGTGGCACCTACCTGGTGGTGGTGACGGAAATTCCCTATGGCGTGCCGAAATCGCGCCTGGTGGAGAAGATTGCGGAACTGCTCACCGACAAGAAGCTGCCGCTGCTGGCCGATGTGCGGGATGAGAGCGCCGAGGATATCCGCTTGGTGCTGGAACCGCGCACCCGGACGGTGGATGCCGAAGTTCTGATGGCCAGCCTGTTCAAGCTCACCGAGCTTGAGGCCCGCGTTTCGTTGAACATGAACGTGCTGGTCCGCGGGCAGATCCCCAAGGTTCTGTCGCTGGCCGATGCTTTGCGCGAATGGCTCGCCCATCGACGCGACGTCCTGCTGCGCTCATCGCGGCATCGTCTCGGCGAGATCGCCCACCGGCTGGAAGTGCTGGGCGGTTATCTTGTCGCCTATCTCAACCTCGACGAGGTGATCCGCATCATCCGCGAGGAGGACGAGCCCAAGCTCTCGCTCATGTCCACGTTCGAGCTGACGGACGTGCAGGCGGAGGCCATCCTCAACATGCGCCTGCGCGCCTTGCGCCGGCTCGAAGAGATGGAAATCCGAAAGGAACACGACAAGCTCAGCAAGGAGCAGGACCAGCTCAACAAGCTGGTCGGGTCCGAGCCCGCCCAATGGAAGGCGATCGGTAAGGAGATCCGCGAGACCCACAAGCGCTATGGGCCGGACACTGCCATCGGCCGGCGCCGCACCAGCTTCGGGGTTGCGCCCGTGTTCGCAGACGAGGCTTTCAGCGAGGCGCTGGTGGAACGCGAGCCGGTCACCATCGTAGTAACCCAGAAAGGCTGGATCCGCGCGCTCAAAGGCCATGTGGCCGATGTGTCGGGCCTTCAGTTCAAGGGCGACGATAGCCTCGCCCACGCTTTCTATGCCGAGACCACTTCGCGCGTCATGGTGTGGGCCACCAATGGCCGTTTCTACACCCTGGACGCATCCAAGCTCCCTGGCGGGCGCGGCCATGGCGAGCCGATCCGCCTGATGATCGACCTGGAGCAGGAGGCGGAGATCGTCAGCGTCTTCACCTATGTGGGCGGACGCAAGCTTCTGGTGGCCTCGCGGGAAGGGCGCGGTTTCCTGGTTGCGGAGGACGATTGCCTCGCCAATACCCGCAAGGGCAAGCAGGTGCTCTCGGTTGATGCGCCCGACGTGGCGACCGCTGCTGTCGCGGCCGCCGGCGATACGGTCGCGGTGATCGGCGACAATCGTAAGTTGCTGCTGTTCCCGCTCAATCAGGTGCCGGACATGGTGCGCGGGCGCGGGGTGAGGCTGCAGCGCTATCGCGAGGGCGGCTTGTCCGACATCAAGGTGTTCGCCCGAGCCGACGGGCTCACCTGGGAAGATACCTCCGGCCGCACATGGACGGTGACCGAGCTGCTGGAATGGCAAGGAGAGCGGGCCTCCTCCGGTCGTCTCCCGCCCAAGGGCTTCCCTCGCAACAACAAGTTCGGCTGAGGCCATGACGGACGCGGTCGAAACGCGCGCCCGCGCTTCCGCCGTCGGCGCCAGTATCGCTCCCTTTCGGCCAGCACGCACCGGCGCGGGGAACTGCGCCTGGTGCTGCTTGCGGCCGTGGTCGGCATCCTTTCCGGCGCGGTTGCGATGGCGATCAGCAGCGGCGCGAAATGGATGCATGTCGTCCTGTTCGGCGCCGGTGCGGATGGCATGCTCAGCCGCCTTCCCAGCCTGTCGCAGCCCTATATGTACCTGATCCCCGCAGCTGGCGGGCTGGCGATCGGCTTGCTGGCGTGGATCGTGCGCAAGTTGAGGCCCGGTGGAATCCGCGACCCGATCGAGGCGAATGCGCTCCATGGCGGGCGGATGTCTCTGCTCGACAGCGCCATTCTCTCGGTCCAGGTCATGCTGTGCAACGGTTTCGGTGCCTCCGTCGGCATGGAGGCGGGCTATAGTCAGGCGGGGGCCGGCATAGGCTCGGTCATCGCCGCTCGGCTCGGCCTCAGCCGCGGGCAATGCCGCGTGCTGGTCGGATGCGGCGCGGCGGCCGGCATCGCCGCCGCATTCCATGCCCCCCTGACCGGAGCGTTTTACGGCTTCGAGCTGATCATCGGGGTCTATGCCATTCCCTCTGTCGCGCCGGTGATGACTGCGGCGCTGCTGGCGGTATTGACCGTCCGCACGCTGGGAGCAGAGCCGTTTCCCATCGTCGTGCCGCCGATTCCGGACCTGACGCTTGCGGATTATCCGCCCTTCATCCTGCTCGGCCTGATCGGCGCCGGGGTGGCGATATCAATCATGCGGCTGGTGACCTTGGTCGAGAAGGGATTCCAGCTCAGCCGGGTACCTTCCCCGTTGCGCCCCATGATCGGCGGGCTCGGGGTGGGCGCGCTGGCCCTCTACAGCCCGCAGATCATGTCGAGCGGAGAAGGGGCCCTGCACATCCAGGTGGGGACCGGTGTCACGCTATCGGTGCTCCTGGTCTTCCTGCTGAAGATCTGCGCCTCTTCCTTGTCCCTGGGATCGGGGTTTCGCGGCGGCCTGTTCCTGGCGGCGCTGTTCCTCGGCTCGCTCATGGGCAAGCTGTTCGCCGGGGCCGCCGCACTTGCAGGACTTCCGGTTGATCCCGTGGTCTCGGCCGTGGTGGGCATGGCCGCGCTGGCGGTGGGCATCGTCGGCGGGCCGTTCACCATGACCTTCCTGACGCTTGAGACCACCGGCGATCTCGCGATTTCCGGCCTCGTCCTCACCGCCGCGATCGCCTGCTCCCTCACGGTGCGGGAAACGTTCGGCTATTCCTTCTCAACCTGGCGGCTGCACCTGCGCGGCGAGAGCATTCGTGGCGCCCATGATGTGGGCTGGCTGCGGGATCTCACGGTCGGCAGGCTGATGGAACCGGTACGCGCAACCTTTTCCGCCGACGGGACCCAGGCCGCCTTCCGCGCCGCCTTTCCGCTCGGCCAGATCCGCCACGTCACGCTGCTGGATGGCGAAGGGCATTATGCCGGGCTGGTGCGGGTGGCACGCGTCTATTCCGCCGGGCAGGACGGGCCGATCGGTGCGTTTGCCCAGCACCGCAACGCCGTTCTCCATCCCGACATGAATGTCACCGAGGCGGCGGCGGTGTTCGGCAATGCCGATACGGAGATGCTGGCGGTGGTGGACCCCGCCTCCGGCAGGGCGCTCGGCCAGTTGCATGAGGTCGAGGCCCTGCGCCGCTACGCCCACGAGGTGGAGGCGGCGCGGCGCGACCTCTCGGGTGGCGATTGAGCCTCAGGACCCGAGTGGCTTCGCCGCCATGTGGGGAATTGGCAGGCTCGAGAGCAGCTCGCTTGCGCCGGTCCACATGATCTGCAGGCCGATGCACAGCAGCACGAACGCGAACAGGCGCACCAGGATGTTGGTCCCGTTGGGACCGAGCACGCGCTCGATCTCGCCGGCATAGCGATAGGCGAGGAAGATACTGGCCGACACCGCGATCAGGCCCAGGAGCGCGGCTCCCACTTCCAGCACGAGCATCTGGTAGGAAAAGAAACTATTGCTCGACACCTGACTGCCCAACGCGATGGCGGTCGCGATCGAGCCGGGGCCGACCGTCAGCGGCATTGTCAGGGGATAGAAGGACTGGCTCTCGATGCGCAGGATATCAACGTCCTGCGAGGAGTTCTGGTCGGTCTCGCGGTCGGCGGGTGCATTCCCCTGGTGCAGGATCTGCCAGCCGACAAAGGCCACCACCAGCCCGCCGCCGACCCGCACCACCGGCAGGCTGATGCCGAAGAAGGTGAGGATGTGCGAGCCCAGAACCATCGAGCACAGCAGGAGAACAAAGCCATAGGTGGCGATCTTGCGGGCGATCAGGGCGCGGGCGGCAGGTGAGGCGGCCCGGGTAAGTTGGAAGAAGATCGGCGCGCCACCGAGCGGGTTCACGACCGGGAACAGGGCGGCGAATACCGCCAGGAAGACGTTGAAGAACTGGCTCACCCGTTAAGCCCCCCGCTTGATCAGAGCACGCGTGTGTCGCAGTTCCGGCCGTATTGCAAGGACGTTTCGGGGCGGGCCGTCGCGTTGGCTGCTCCGGTCAAATGTTTCATGTGAAACACGCGTTTTGGGAGAAGAACCGCAGAGTCATCGTGATTTTCCGCGGCCTTTCTCCAGATTTTGGTCGAGAATTGGCAAATTCTGCGGATGTCTTCGCGTCGCCGCGCCATCATCGGCAAAACCGCCACGAACGGGAGGTCAGCAGCGGGCGGTCAGGCCTCCACGCGGTCCCAGCCCTGCGGCGAAAGACGCTCCTGGGGTAGGAAGCGGCGCTTGTAGTCCATCTTGCGCGAACCGCTCACCCAATAGCCGAGATAGACATAGGGCAGGCCCATGGTCCTGGCCTTGGCGATATGGTCGAGGATCAGGAAGGTGCCGAGCGAGCGGTCGGGGATGTTGGGGTTGTAGAAGGAATAGACCATCGACAAGCCGTCGCTCAGTACGTCGGTGAGGGCCACCGCGAACAAATCGCCGATGCCCCGCCCGTTGATGCGCGTGTCCGGGCCGAGCTTGCGGTATTCCACCAGCTTGGATTGCACATGGGTGTCTTCCACCATCATGGCATAGTCGAGCACGCTCATGTCGGCCATGCCGCCGGAGCCGTGGCGGGTGCTGACATAGGAGCGGAACAGGGAATATTGCTCGGAGGTCGGCACGGTCTCACGCAGCGTACCGCCGATGTCGGCATTGGCCGCAAGGATGCGACGGAAGCTGCGGCTTTCCTTGAATTCGTCCACGCAGATGCGCACGGAAACGCAGGCACGGCACCCCTCGCATGCCGGCCGGTAGGCGATCGACTGGCTGCGGCGGAACCCGCCCTGGGTGAGTACGTCGTTGAGCGCGGTGGCGCGCTCGCCCACCAGATGGGTAAACACCTTCCGCTCCTCTCTGCCCGGAAGATACGGGCAGGGCGAGGGGGCGGTCAGATAGAATTGCGGTGTGTCACGCGGGTGCTCGGTCACGATACTCAGGCCTCGAAGTTAGTCAGCATCGCTCCGAGGTTCGAGTCGGTCAAAAGATTTTGCGTCCTCGTCTTGCGAAATTTACCGGCGGCGCAGAAGGCTCGCGCGCGATTCGGTGTTCACGATCACCGCGCCCAGCAGGAAATCGTGCAGCAGCCGGCGCCGGTCGTTGAACAGGCCGACCAGAAGGACGAACGGCGTGAACACGCTGACCGATACCCAGAATGCCACCGCATGGACGCCGCCGAGCACGGAATAGGCCGGCGCGCCGTACCAGGTGCGCATCTCCAGTTCCATCAGCCGCATGCCCAGCGTGGCCGAGGCCGGCGAGCCGAGGGTGAGCGCGTTATAGGCGATCGCCCAGACCACGAACGCGGGGCCGAGCAGGGGAAACAGCATCCAGCCGAGGCTCAGCGTGAAGATGCCGAACATGAAGATGAATATGGCCAGCAACATGATCGGGCCGATGATCATCGTGGCATCGACAGCGAATGCCATCAACCGACGCGAGAGAACCCTCTCGAAATATTCCGGGTGGGTCACCGGGTCATAGGCATGGCCCCGCGACGCAGTGGAATAGCTGCGGGAGTCTCCGGGCGTGTATGTCATCTCGTCTCGCTCCATGCACCTTAAGGTGGTGTGCGATTCCTTTCGCCGCAAGAACCGCCCTTGCCGTAACGAAACGATGCCGCCACGACCTCGCCCATCTCGCCACCGACAAGGGCGACGACGCCATCCGAGGACCGGACCCTCCATGTCTTTACCCGCCATTGCCCGTCGCATTGCCCTGCTGCTTCTTCTTGCCGGATTGCCCCTCAAGGCTCACGCCATCTCCCCCTATCCGGTCGAGGGCCAGAGCGGCATGGTGGTGAGCGAGCAGGCCCTCGCGGCCCGCGTCGGCGCCGACATCCTGCGGCAGGGCGGCAATGCTGTCGATGCGGCGGTGGCGATGGGCTATGCCCTTGCCGTGGTCCACCCGTGCTGCGGCAATCTCGGCGGCGGCGGCTATATGCTGGTGCGCCTGGCCGACGGAACCGCGACCTTCATCGATTTCCGCGAGACCGCACCGGGGGGAGCGAGCGCCGGCATGTATCTCGACGGCGCCGGCAATGTGATCCCCGAGGCCAGCCTCAGGGGATGGCAGGCGGTGGCGGTTCCCGGCACGGTGATGGGGCTGGATGCGGCGCTCGCGCGTTTCGGCACCCTCTCGCGCACCCAGGTCATGGCCCCCGCCATCGCCCTCGCAGCCGAGGGCTATCTGCTCTCCGCCGGCGATGCGGCGATCCTGGCCACGGGGACGGCGGATTTCCGCGCCGATCCCCAGCTCGCCGCGATCTTCCTGAAGGACGGCGCGCCCCTGAGGGCCGGCGACCGGCTGGTGCAGGGCGACCTTTCGGCGACCCTTTCGGCGATCGCGGCGCACGGCCCCTCCGCTTTCTACCGGGGCGACATCCCCAAGCGGATCGCGGCGGCAAGCGCTGCCGGCGGCGGCCTTCTCAGCGCGCGGGATCTTGCCGATTACGCCGTGCGCGTCGAAGCACCTCTGCGCTGCACATATCGCGGCTATGACATTCTCACCGCCGCTCCCTCCAGCGCCGGGGGGACGGCGATCTGCGAGATCCTCAACATCCTGGAAGGCTACGACCTGTCCGCCTCGGGCTTCGGCGCGGCCGAGACCGTGCATGTGATGGCCGAGGCCATGCGCCATGCCTTCATCGACCGCAACTCGGTTCTCATCGATCCGGCGTTCGGCGCCAATCCGCTGTCCCGGCTGCTGTCCAAGGATTATGCGGTGTCGATCCGGGCGCGCATCGATCCCGCGAAGGCCGGCGTCTCGACGCCCGGGGATGTGGGCGCGGCGCCCCACGAAGGCACCGAGACCACCCATTATTCGGTCGCCGACGCGGCGGGAAATACGGTCGCCGTCACCACGTCCCTCAATGCCTATTTCGGCGCCCGCGTCATGGCGCCCGGAACCGGCGTGTTCCTCAACGACACCATGGACGATTTCACCGCCAAGCCCGACACGGCCAATGCCTTCGGCCTGGTGCAGGGCGCACGGAACGCGATCGCTCCGGGAAAGCGGCCGCTGAGTTCCATGAGTCCCACCATCGTGGTTCACGACGGCAAGCCGTTCCTGGTGCTGGGCTCGCCGGGCGGCTCGCGAATCATTTCCTCGGTGATGCAGGCGATCGTGAACGTGATCGACCACCGGATGACGCTTCAGGAGGCGGTGGACGCCCCCCGCATTCATCATCAATGGCTGCCGGACGTGCTGTTTGCGGAGCCCTATGCGCTCTCGCCCGACACCATCCGCGTCCTGGTGGCGATGGGGTACAAGGTCGTGGTGCAGCGGCCCTGGGGCGCGGTGGAGGCGATCCAGTTCCACGAGGCCGGCGCGGCCGGCCCGCAGCAGCCCGCCTTCGGCGCGGACACGCTGAGGCTCTGGAAGCCGAAGCCCGGCACCGTGTTCGGGGCCAATGACAACCGCCGTCCGGCCGGGGCGGCGGTGGCTCCCTGATTGGTGGGTGACTGACCGGCGGACCCCGGCTCAGGGGCGGCGACTTACCATTCGGTGCCGCCGGCACCGAGCCGCTCGACCGGCAGGCCTTCCGCTTCCAGGGCGCGCTGGATGTTCTGCGCATGCTGGGCGTCGCGGGTCTCCACCGTCAGGTCGAGCCGGGTGCCCTTGGCCGGAACATCCAGGAAGGTGCGGCGGTGGTGCACTTCCAGGATATTGGCGCCGAGCTGGCCCAGCAGCGTGGTGATCATGCCGAGCATGCCCGGCCGGTCCAATATGGTCAGCCGGAACGAGACGATGCGCTGCTCGCGCTCCAGTTCGCGCACCAGAATGCTGGCCAGCACCCGCGGGTCGATATTGCCCCCGCAGAGGATCAGGCCCACGGTCTTGCCCCGGAAGCGCTCCTTATCGCTCAGCATGGCGGCGAGGCCGGCGGCGCCGGCGCCTTCGGCCAGCACTTTCTGGTTGGTCAGAAGGGCGTTGACCGCCTGCTCCAGGCGCGTCTCCTCCACCAGCACGATATCGGACACGAGGCGGCGGATGATTTCAGCGGTCATGGTGCCCACGTTGCGCACCGCGATGCCCTCCGCCAGCGTGGGGCCGCCGCAGGGCCGGGCAATGCCGGTCAGGGCCGACCACATGGCGGGGTAGAGCGCGGCCTCCACGCCCACCACTTCCGTGGCGGGCGACAGGCCCTTGGCCGCCAGCGCCACGCCCGAGATCAGCCCACCGCCGCCGATCGGCACGACGAGTTGATCGAACATCGGCCCATCCTCGATCATCTCAAGGCCGACCGAGCCCTGGCCGGCGATCACGTCCTTATCCTCATAGGGATGGACGAACACGCGGCCTTCCACGGCGGCGATGCGCAGGGCTTCCTGCTCGGCGTCTCCGACACCCTCGCCATGCAGGATCACGCGGGCGCCGAACGCCTCGGTCGCGGCGATCTTCACCTGCGGCGTGCTCTCGGGCATGACGATGGTGGTGGAAATGCCGAGCCGCGTGCCGTGATAGGCCACCGCCTGCGCATGATTGCCCGCCGACATGGCGATGACGCCGCGCCTTGCTTCCTCTGGCGTAAGCCGCGCCAGCTTCACAACCGCGCCGCGTTCCTTGAACGAGGCGGTCATCTGGAAGGTTTCGTACTTCACCCAGACCTCCGCGCCGGTGAGCGCAGACAGGCGGGGCGCGCGCAGCGTGGGGGTGCGCACCACCGCCGCCTCCACGATGTCGCGCGCCGCCAGCACGTCCGCGAGAGTGACGGGAAGGGGCGCAAGGTCGGTCGGAAGCGCGTCGGCGCGCATGGGCAATCCTCGGAACGGGCATTCAGCCGGGCACGCGATGCGCCCGGGGAAGCGACCTTCTCACCGGACGCTGGCCCAGCGCCACCCGTTAAGGGCACCGCCGGCCGGTCGAGGCGGTTTTCCCGGCTCGGGATGCGCCGCGTGCCGCCTCAGAGCTGTTCCAGCAAAAGTGCGAAGCGGTTTTGCGTCCGGAATTGCGATAAAATTAATATTTAGAGCAGGTTAGGCGAACCGGGGTTTGCCGAACCTGCTCTAGCGGCCGGCGGCGAGGCGTTCTGCGACGCGGGGGGCGAAATAGGTCAGGATGCCGTCGGCGCCCGCGCGCTTGAAGGCCATCAGGCTTTCCTCAACCACCCGCTCGCCGTCGAGCCAGCCGTTGCGGATCGCGCCCTCGATCATCGCGTATTCGCCCGACACCTGATAGGCGAAGGTCGGCAGGCCGAACGCTTCCTTGAGGCGATAGACGATGTCGAGATAGGGCATGCCGGGCTTCACCATCAGCATGTCGGCGCCCTCGTCCACGTCGAGCGCTGCCTCCCGCAGGGCCTCGGCGCCGTTGGCCGGGTCCATCTGATAGGTCCGCTTGTCGCCGGTGAGGGTTTTCGCGGTGCCGATGGCGTCGCGGAACGGGCCGTAGAAGGCCGAGGCATATTTCGCCGCATAGGACATGATCTGCACGTCCTCATAGCCGGCCCGGTCGAGGCCGGCGCGGATCGCGCCGACGCGCCCGTCCATCATGTCGGAGGGGGCGATCACGTCCGCTCCCGCCTGCGCCTGCACGATCGCCTGATGCACCAGGATGGCGACCGTCTCGTCGTTCAGGATGCGCTCGCCTTCCAGCAGGCCGTCGTGGCCGTGGCTGGTGTAGGGGTCGAGCGCCACGTCGGTGATGAGGCCGATGTCCGGCACCTCGGCCTTGATGGCGCGCAGCGCGCGGCACACCAGATTCTGCTCGTTCAGCGCCTCGCTGCCGGTGGGATCGCGCAATGTGGGCTCGGTGTAGGGAAACAACGCGATGGCCGGGATGCCGAGCTTGGCGGCACGCTCGGCGGCGCGCACGATCTCGTCCACCGACAGGCGATCCACCCCCGGCATGGAGGCGATGGGTGTGCGCGTCGCGGTGCCTTCCACCACGAACACCGGCCAGATCAGATCGTCGACGGTGAGCGTGTTCTCCCGTACCAGCCGCCGCGCCCAGCCCGACTTTCGGTTGCGACGCAGGCGCTGCACCAGATCAAGGCTATCGCGCGCCGGGTCGGCAGGCGCGGGGGCGGCGGGGAAACGGGCAACGGGAGAAGACATGAAGAGCACTCGCGATCATGCGGCGGGGCTGAAAGCCCGCAAGCCGACGTTATAGGCCTAGATCGTCCGCAGGGCGAGACGATGACGAGCGGCGGGGTGACGCGCGCGCCGGCCGCCACGTTGACGCACGCGGATGCGCCCGCTAACCCTCGGCGGCCTGATCCTCCAGGCCTGCCCCCGCATCCTCATCTCCTAAGGAGCCGCTGTGAGCACCGAGCCTGACGTCCTGCTGGAGCGCCGGGGGGAAGCCGGCATCATCACGCTCAATCGCCCGAAGGCCCTCAACGCGCTGAACCTGACGATGGTGCAGGCGATCCATCCGCAGATGAGGGCCTGGGCGCACGACCCCGCCGTGACGCGGGTGATCATCAGGGCGGCGGGGGAAAAGGCGTTCTGCGCCGGGGGCGACATTCGCGCGATCTATGATCACGGACGCAACGGGCAGGTGGAGGAGGCGCTGCGCTTCTGGTTCGAGGAATACCAGCTCAACCATTATATCGGCACCTATCCCAAGCCATATGTCGCGCTGATCGACGGCATCTGCATGGGCGGGGGATTCGGCCTGTCGGCCCACGGCCCGTACCGGGTGGCGGGGGAGCGCTATCTGTTCGCCATGCCGGAAGTGGCCATCGGCCTGTTTCCCGACGTGGGGGGCACCCATGTTCTGCCGCGCCTGCCGGACGCGAAGGGGGTCTATCTCGCCCTGACCGGCGCGCGCATCAAGGCGGCCGATGCGGTCTCCGCCGGCCTCGCCACCCATTTCGTCCCCTCCGCCGGATTTGCCGCATTGGAGCAGGCCCTGATCGCCGGCGGCGACGTCGGGGAGACCCTTGCCGCCCATGCGCGCGATCCCGGCCCGGCGCCCCTCGACCGGTACAAGGCGGTGATCGCCGACGCGTTCGCTCGCGAAGATGTGTGGGCGATCCTCCAGCGCCTCGACGAGATCGGCGCAGGGGAAGGGGAGGCGGCCACCTTCGCGCGTGAGAGTGCCGCCAGCATTCGCGCCAAGTGCCCGACCTCGGTCGCCATCGCCATGGAGCAGATGCGGCGCGGGCCCGCGCTCGACCTCGCGGGATGCCTGATCGCGGAATATCGTGTCGTCAACCGGGTGGCGCGCGGCCACGATTTCTACGAAGGTGTGCGCGCGGTGATCGTCGACAAGGACAATGCGCCGCGCTGGGTGCCGGCCCGCCTCGAAGACCTGGATCCCGCGGTCGTCGCCGGCCATTTCGCTCCCATCGACCACGAATTGACCTTCGCGCCGGACCCTGCATGACCCATTATGATCCCATCGACGCCAGCGCCCGCGCCCATCTGGAGCGCCTTACGCCCTGGCGCCGGCGGCTGGTGTTCTTCCTGCGCGCGGTCTCCCTCTTCCTGCTGGCGGAGGGCGTGTATCAGTGGGCGGTCATCTGCGGCATCGGCGATGGGGCAACGAATTCCTTCGAGAGCCTGCCGCCCTCGGTGCAGGCGGGGATCATCTGGGCGGCCATCATCGATCCCATCGCCGGGGTCGGCCTGTGGCTCGGCGCCGGTTGGGCGGTGGTGCTGTGGCTTTTGGCGACGCTGAGCCAGGTGATCCTCGGTGCCTGGGCGCCCCCTGGCATGGGGCGCCTGCTGATCCTGACGCTGTTCGAGCTCGGCCTTGTGGTGGCCTATGCGGTGCTCTCGATCCGCGCCGCGCGCGAAAGCGACGAGGACTGACCCGCGCCTCGTGTTTCACGAGCGCGCATTTCACGAACAACCGGAGGGGACATGGGCGACGCGCAACGCGACCAGGCGCTGTGGGGCAAGGTCGACGATTATATCGTCGAAACCCTCGTGCCCGCCGATCCGATCCTTGAGGCGGTGCTCGCCGCCAGCGTCGCCGCAGGACTCCCCGAGATCAATGTCTCGCCGGCGCAAGGCCAGATGCTGGCGCTTTTCGCCCGCATGGTGAACGCCCGCCGCATCCTGGAGATCGGCACCCTGGGCGGCTACAGCACCATCTGGCTGGCGCGCGCCCTGCCGGTGGACGGCCTCCTCGTGACCCTTGAGGCGGACGGCGCTTTCGCCGAGGTGGCGCGGGGCAATTTCGCCCGCGCGGGGCTCTCGCAGCGCATCGAGCTGAGGGTTGGACGCGCGCTCGAAACCTTGCCGGGCCTCGAACGGGACGGCATAGGACCGTTCGATCTGATCTTCGTCGACGCCGACAAGCCCAGCAATCCCGACTATCTCGCCTGGGCGCTGCGCCTGTCCCGTCCGGGCACGCTGATCGTATGGGACAATGTGATCCGCGACGGCGCGGTGGCGGATGCGGCCAGCGAAGACCCGCGCGTCCAGGGCGTGCGGCGGTTGTTCGACCTCGTGGCGGCCGAGCCGCGCCTCAGCGCGACGGCGATCCAGACGGTGGGCAGCAAGGGGTATGACGGCTTCGCGCTGACCTTGGTTCACGCGGTGGATTGAGCGCGGGGGAACCGGGCCGTGGTGCGGAAGGTTCTTTCCGCAAGCCAAGGAGGCCCCTAATGCCCCGCATCACCGCTTTCATTCTCGCCCTGTGCGCCCTGCTGTCCGCACCGGCCCTGGTCCAGGCGCAACAGCAAACCGGGACGCTGTCCGGGCCGAAATTCGTCGAGGCGGCCGGGATTTCCGACCATTTCGAGATCGCCGCGAGCCGTCTGGCGCTGGAAAAGAGCGAGAACCCGCAGATCAAGGCGCTGGCCGCCACGCTGGTGGCCGACCATACCCGCGCTTTGGCCGACCTGAAGGCGGCCGCGAAGAAGGCGGACGGCCAGATCGTCGTGCCTTCCACGCTCGACGACACGCACGAGACGAGAATCGAACGCCTGAAGGCGGCCACGGGCGCCGATTTCGACACCCTCTTCATCCAGCTCCAGACCAGCGCCCACGAAGCGGCGGTCGGCATTTTCGCGAGCTTCGCGAAACAGGGCGATCAGACCACACTGAGGGATTACGCGGCCCAGGCCCTGCCCATGCTTGAGCGCCATTTCGAGCAGATCAAGCAGATCCAGATCAAGACCTGACGCCGCTTCAAGACCTGACGCGCCTTAAGATCTGGCGCGGCCCGGTGTCAGTTGGAGGACGCTTTGTCGGTGAGGACGGCGATCAGCGCGGTGGCGACTTCCCGCGTCACCCGCTTCTTGTACTTCGAATGGACCATCTGACCATTGTGGTACACGTCGTATTCGACATAGACCATCGTCCCGTCCCACCGCAGGATATTGTCGGTCTGGGTTGTTTCGATAACGCCGAGGCCTTCGATGAACTGTTCCCGGGGCTGCTTCAGCATGTCCGTCTCCCAAACCGCGCTCCGCCTTCAGAATGAAGGCGCTGCGTTCTTGAATGCGCGCGCGGCCTATCTGGAAAGATAGACCATCGCGGGCGTCCCACAAGCGTGGGCTTTGTAGGGCTGCCTTGCGAAGAATGGGTTAATCGTCGTTGGATGCATTGAGCTGATCGGTCCGCAAGCCCTCGGCCGTCGGACGCAGGCGCACACCGCTTTCGATGAACTCGATCCCGGCGCTGTCGAGTGCCGCACGCACGCGCGCGGCGGTGTCGGGCTGATCGATGATCGTCCCGTTCTCGATCCCCTTGATGGTCAGCGACGCGACGCCGCACGCCCGTTCCAGATCGCCCTTCGACCACCCGAGGAGGGCGCGCGCCGCCTTGATCTGCTTGGGGAGGGTCGGTGCGTTGGCCATGGGAGCTCCAAAGTGTGAACGAGGGGACAGGGGTCAGGCGCCGTCGCCGGGAGGCGTGCCGGGCTGGGCATCAGGAACCAGCCATCTCGCCAGTTTGGCGCCGAGCAGCTTGCGCGCGCGGCGCCGGCTCGCGGCCCGCTGTGCTTCGGTGCGGTCGAGCGCCGCCTGCATGACGACCACCCGGCGCTCCCATTCCAGCGTTTCCGCGCGCGCCGCGCTCAACCCGTGCTCCATGCGCAGGGAATGGGCGTGCACCGCGTCGCGGTCGCGCGTCAGGGCCGTGAGTTCCTCATGCAGCGTGTGGATCTTTTCCGCCGCCGCCTCTCGCGCGTGCTCTGCCGTCTCGGCGCGCCGGTCGAGGGCGGACAATTCCTGCTGAACCGCAAGAAGCGTGCGTTCCGCATTCGCGTTGTGAACCTGTACGGCGTCGCGGTCACTTGTCAGGGCCTCGACCTGCAGACGCAAGTCGCCGATCTCCTCGTCCGCGCCCGCCTGGGTCGTATCGAGCCGCGCTTCCATGTCCGACAATGCGGCCCGCGCCGCGACGAGTGCCTGCTCAAGGTTCAAAGAGTGCGCCTGCACGGCATCGCGGTCGGCAGCCAGGGCTTCGGCATGCGCGCCGAGACGGTGCGCATCCGCGGTGGCCTGATCACCGCGCTGCGTCTGCGCGTCCAGGGCGGTGCGAAGCTGGGCGAGTTCCCCGCTCAGGGTCAGGTTTTCTTGCCGGGTCCGATCGGCCTCGAAGGCCTCGATGCGCAGCGCGTCCTGGTCCTTGCGGGCGGCATCGAGTTCAGCCTGGAGGGCAATGGTCCGGGCTTGCGCGGCCTCCAGGCTGGCGCGCAGGTCCCCCTGGATCGCCTCAAGGTTCAGGGAATGATCGCGGATCGCGTCGCGGTCGCGCGTCAGGGCGGCGAGGCCCTGGTCCAATTCGTCGATGCGGGCACGGGCGGCGCTGCTGTCTGCCTGGGCGGCGGCAAGCGCGTCCTGCAACTCGGACGCCCGTGCTTCTGCTTCCGCCGCGCGCACGGCCGGGTCGTCGCCAACATCGGCGAGGTCCTGCGCGCTTTGCCGCGCGGCTTCCGCCACGGCCAGTTGCTCCAGCGCCTGCTGGAGCGCGACATTTGCTTGCGCCGCCTGTTCCGCGAGGGCTGCGCGTTCGTCCTGCAGGACTGTCCAACCGGTCTCCGTGGATCCTTCGACGTGCGCAGCCTCGATCAGGTCTTGCAGGCGGTCGGCATGTGCGCGGATGGCGTCCCGGTCGGCGGCGAGTGCCGCCACCTGCGCCTGAAGCTCGCGAACACGGGCGCGCAACTCCTCCTCCGCGCCCGGCCCCCCGCCCGCCGCGCCTGCGTCGAGCGACTGGATATGCAGATTGAGCTGGTGAACGCGTTGATCCTGTTCGGCCAGCCGCTCCTGAATCGAGGCGAGGGCAGGCCCATAGATCAGGCACGCCCGCTCGAACTCGGCGCGGACGCGGTCCAGGGTTTCAAGGGCACTGTTGGAGCCGGGCGTGCGCGCCAGTTCCTCCAGCGCATCATGGGCCAGGCGCACCCATTCGTGGATTTCCGAGCGCATGCGCCAGTTGGGATCATCGATGCGTTGACGGCGCAGGGTGTCGGACAGAAATCGGTCGATCTCATTTGCGGAGAAATCCGACAGCCGCGGCCACACGATATTGAGGCGCGCGCTGCTGGTTTCCACTGTGCCGCGCCAGTCTGTCAGCAGCATCCGCCAGGGGATGATGTCGCGCGGGCCGGTGCGGGAGGCGTGCTCCGCGTCCAGAACGTGTCGCAGCCAGATCAGCAGGCCATGGGCGATCGGCAGTTCGTCCCGCTTGCGCAGGGAGAGCGCCACTTCCAGCGGATTGCGGACCGGCAGCAGGGCGCGGGGCGTGTAGCCGGCGCTCCTGAGGCCCTCGAACCAGAACGGGGCCAACCGGCAGATACGCGGATCCTTTACCAGGATCAGCGGGGCGCCCTCGAACTCGTCCTGGATGGTCTCGCGCAGGGTCTCGGAAAATGTCCGGGCGACCCCTGTGTCCTTCCAGCGCGGGTTGAAGGCGCGCCAGTCGGCCCAGTTCGAGCCGCCGGATTCCAGGATGGCGTCGTTCAATTGCTGGATGCGCGTGGATTCGAAATAGCCTTGCTCATTGTGTTGTGTCGGCGGCATCAAGGTCTTGGGCGCGGTGGCCCCGAGGTGCACCAATGTTCCCGCCAGCGACGAGGTGCCGCTGCGGTGCATTCCCAGAACAACCAGTGCGTCCTTCATGGAGAACCTTGCCTTTACCGGCGATGCCCGTGGACTTGGTCCGACAGCGGACCGCTCCGCACGATCTGCCGCCCGGCCGGTCCCTTTAAACCCGAGTCACGCTAGCGTTCCGCGCTGCGGGGGGAAAGCCCCGCGAGGCCCCGAGCGGGGGGCCGAACCAGTTTTCTTCCAGCCGCCTCAAGCTGGCGGTCGCCAAGCCGCTAAGCGCGCGGGGGCGCGCCGGCGCCGGCCGCGGATACGGCTTCCGAGACCGGGAATTCCAGCACGATCTCGCCGGCCTCGTCCCGCACCTCGACGACGGCTGAGAACAGCCGCGGATCACCTGCGTGGGAGCGCAGCAGCGAGGCCGCCAACGCCTTCGCCTGGTCCCAGGCGGCATCCGCGTCCGGCAACGTCGCGCCGGCCTCGTCCGGTACGGTTTCCGCACCGAATTGCATGTGGAAGAAGTAGCGGGGCATGCGCGGCGCTCCGGTTGCGGGCCTCAGACGCCCATGTTGTCGATCAGGCGGGTTTTGCCGAGCCAGGCGGCCGCAAGCAGGCGGATCGGCTCACCGGATTGCCCCGTCAGCGGCGCCAGCGTCTCGGCGTGGCGGGCCGCGACATAATCGACCTTCAGGCCGGCGGCGGCGATGCGCTCCTGCGCCGCCGTTGCGGCGGCGTCGGCGGGCGTGCCGGCGCGGATCGCCGCCCCCGCATCCTTCAACGCCTGCTGGATCACCGGAGCTATGGCGCGCTCCTCGGGCGACAGATAGCGATTGCGCGAGGATAAGGCGAGGCCGTCATGCTCGCGCACGGTGGTGCCCGGCACGATCGCGACCGGCAGATCGAGGTCGCTGGCGAGGCGCGTCACCACCTTCAATTGCTGGTAGTCCTTCTCGCCGAACATCGCGAAATCAGGGCCGGTGCGGATCAGCAGCTTGCTCACCACGATCGCCACGCCGGAAAAGAAGTGCGGGCGGAAATCGGTTTCCAATCCCAGCGCCGGGCCGCCCATGGTGAAGGCGGTGGCGAAACCGTCCGGATACATGTCCGCGCCCGACGGCGCATAGACCATGTCCGTGTCCTCGGCAGCGAGCAGATCTATGTCGGTCTCGAACGTGCGAGGATAGCGGGAAAAATCCTCGTTGGGGGCGAATTGGGTGGGGTTGACGAAGATCGACACGATCACCCGCCGCGCCAGGGTCTTCGCCTGCCGCACCAGGGCGATGTGCCCCTCGTGGAGCGCGCCCATGGTCGGCACCAGCGCCACCTTTTCCCCGGCATCGCGGAACGCGGCCACCTTGGACCTCAGGACCTCGACCGTTTCCACCACTTCAGGCTTGCCCGCCATCTTGTCTCTCCCGCAGGTCGCGCGACCCGCCCCATTTTTGCGGCGCAGACCGTAGCGCCGGAAACCGGCGGGTCAACCACATGCGCCATCGCCCTTGGTGGGCGGGGCAGGAACGCCTATTTTGCAGGGATGGATCAGGATTCCCCTCTTCGCCCGCAGCTTTACCCCGCGCTCGGCTCGCCCGCGCCATGAGCAGATCGAAGCAGCCGACCTCCCCGGTCTCTCCTGGCGAGCCGGCATCCGTCGCCGCCGCATCGCAGGCCGAGGTAAAGGCGTTCCTGGACGCGGCCCGGGCGGTGGCTCCCACGCGCGCGGCCGGCCAGCGCGGCCGGCTGGCGTTTGCCATGGATGCGACCTTCTCGCGCCAGCCGACCTGGGACCTTGCCTGCGGCATCCAGGGCGAGCTGTTCGCGGCCGCCGCCGACCTTGGCGGGCTCGATGTGCAATTGATCTATTATCGCGGGCAGGACGAGTGCCGCGCCTCGTCCTGGGTGTCGGACCCGAAGCGGCTCGGCCAGTTGATGGCGTCGATCTCGTGCCAGGGCGGGCAGACCCAGATTTCGCGCGTTCTGACCCATCTTGCCGCCGAGGCTGAGCGCACCGGCCTGAAGGCGGCGGTGTTCGTCGGCGATGCGGTGGAGGAGAATGCCGACGCCCTGGCCGCGAAGGCCGGGGAACTGGCAGTGCTCGGGGTGCGCCTGTTCCTGTTCCAGGAAGGCGAGGACCGGCATGTGGAACGGGTATTCCGCGAGCTGGCGCGCCTCACCTCCGGTGCCTGGTGCCGCTTCCGCCCCGGGGCCGACGCGGAATTGCGGGCGCTCCTGCGCGCGGTCGCAGCCTATGCGGCGGGTGGGCGGCAGGCGCTGCTGGACCGCCCGGAGCCGGGCGCGCTCCGGCTGCTTTCGGCCATGGGCAAATGATGCCACGACAGGGCCGCAACACGACAATCGAAGGAGTGCGCGCGTGGTGACTTTGATTGCAGGAGCGCTCCTGCTGCTGCTCGGCCTCTACGCGCTGAAGCTCTGGACCAAGGCCTCGCCGAAGGCGTTGGCCGGCGCGCTCTACAAGATCACCGGCTATCTGATGCTGGCGGGCGCGGTCTTCATGCTGGTGACGGGACGGTTCGCCGTGGCGGTCCCGCTCGCCATGCTGGGTGGGGGATTGCTGGCGCAGGTGGGCGGCGGGGGTATCGGCGGCTGGTTCTCGGGCCTGTTCGGTCAAGGCCGGTTCGGCGGTTCGGCCAACCCACCGCGGGTCTCGCGCGTGTCCTCGCCGGTGTTCGAGATGGAGCTGAACCATACCAGCGGAACCCTCACCGGAAAGATCATTGCCGGGCCCCGCACAGGGACCTCGCTGGATGATCTGACGGTGCCGGATCTGCTGGCCCTGCGCGGCGGACTGGATCCCCAGTCGCTGGCGCTAATCGAAGCTTATCTCGACCGCCGGGCGCCCGCATGGCGTGAAGACCCGCAAAGTAATACGGGTCACGGGGGCGGGAGGAGCGCTCACAGCGCTGCTCGAAATAGTGCGATGACGGAAGAAGAGGCCCATCAAATACTTGGGCTTGAACCGGGGGCGGGAGAAAGCGCGGTCCGGGCCGCGCATCGCTCCTTGATGAAAAAGCTCCACCCCGATCATGGCGGATCCAGTTATCTTGCTGCGAGGGTGAATCAAGCGAAAGATGTCATTCTCAACAAACATCGCTGATTCTCTCCAAACGCACTACATCAATTGCGGAAAATCATGCAGGCGAAATCGTTGCGCTGCAGTAAACGACAGGCTTCTTTCGCCTTTTTTTCATCCAGTCCGGCAAAGCGCGCGCGATAAAGATCAGTCGAACCCTTCGAGACTTTCTCCGTAAATCCATCGGCTTGACCGAGGACGCCCTTCGCTTTCGCCTGCGCGACATCCAGGCGCGCACGGGCTTCCTTCTCGCCCCCGAAGGCGCCGATCTGGATTCCCCAGCCGGAGCGGTGCCGCTGAGGGGCGCTCTCGCTCTCGGATGTCCGGGCCGCAGGTTCCGCGCTGGCGCGGGTCTGCTGCTCGAACGAGACGGGCAGGGCGACTGGGCCGGCGGAGGCGGTGCGGATCGGCCGAAGCGCCTGGCGGGCCTCCGGCTGGGCCTGGGCCGTCTCCACCGGAGCGGGCGCGGGCGCGGCGCTGGTGGGCACCGGCGATCCGTTGGAGCCGATGTAGCCGAGCGTGCCGTTGCCGGGGGTGAACGTGGGTGCGGCGAGGGCGGCAGCCGGGCGCTGGATCGCCGTGGTCTTCACCGCCACCGGCTTGATCGGATCGGCGGAGCCGGGGGCCGGGCCGCGCACCGGAATGCTGGCGGTGACGACGGGGTCGGCTGCGGCATAGGCGAGGCGCTGCGGGGCCGGCAGCGGCGCGATGGGCGAGGAGGTTTCGCGCGGCCGGGACGCGGCGGCGACCTGGGCCGGCGTCTCGTCGGCGTCATCATCGGCCGAGGCGGTCTCGGTGACCTTCGGGGCGATGCGGTTGCCGGCATAGGCGCGGTTGTAATTATTGGCGATCAGGCTGGCCATGCGGGCATCGCGCGAGGAACCGCTGCTGCCGCCGAGGACCACACCGACGATGTAGCGGTCGTCGCGGTGCACGGAGGTGAGGAGATTGAACCCCGAGGCGCGGGTGTAGCCGGTCTTGATGCCGTCGACGCCCTCGATCTTGCCGAGCAGGCGGTTGTGGTTCCCGATCGTCTCACCCTTGTAAGTGAAGCTGCGGGTCGCGAAATATTTGTACTGGCGCGGGAAGCGCTCCTGGATCGCCCGGCCCAGCACGGAGAGGTCGCGCGCGGTCGTCACCTGGCGCGGATTGGGCAGGCCGTTGGCATTCTCGAAATTGGTGCGCGACATGCCGAGGGCATGGGCCTTGCGGGTCATCATGTCGGCGAATCTTTCCTCCGATCCGCCGACCGCTTCCGCGATCACCACGGCGGCGTCATTGGCGGACCGGGTGACAATGCCCTTGATGGCATCTTCCACGCTGATGGTGGTGCCGGGGCGTAGGTTCAGCTTGGTTGGCGACTGACCGGCCGCGCGGGCCGAAACCACCATCTCGCTGTCGAGCTTCAGGCGGCCGGCTTCGATTTGTTCAAAGAGCAGATAGAGGGTCATCACCTTGGTGATGGAGGCGGGGTGGCGCAGGGCATCGGCATTGTCCTCGTAGAGCACCTTGCCGGTGTTGCCGTCGACGATGATGGCCGCGCTTCCGGTCTTCCAACCCGGGCCCGTATTTTCCGCCGACCGGACGGAGGCCTTCTTGGCGTGGGACTGGCTCTGCGCGCTCTTCTGCTTGCGGGGCTTTGCATCGACCTCCGAGGAGGTGGCGGCCAGAACCATCACCGCGGCCAGAGCCGCCGCCACGAGCTTGGCGGAGAAAGAGCCGTTCGCGAGCGCAATACGCATGAAACCGTGTCCCGTGTGTCAGTCCAGGAAAGGGGGCTGGCTTGAAGCGCGCGGCCTGATTTCCGCGCCGCGGCAGCGGATTTTTGGAGGCCCCGATGTTCGTCAACCAGGGGAATGACTGCCTCCAGCCTAGAAACTCGGAGTTACCAACCCGTAAACCAGCCTAAAGTGTGACATGGTGCACTGCACAAAATTGTTGACGGATTTGCTGCAATGCATCTTAATGCAACTGGGGCGGCACTGAATGGCCACCGCACCGTGATCAATGAGTGGCAGCCCAGCAACGGATGAGGACACCCATGGCCCAGAATATCGAAGACTTCCAGAAGCTCGGCAAAGAGAACGTCGAGATCGCCATGAAGAGCTTCGGCACCTTCTCGAAGAGCGCCCAGGCGATCGCGCTCGAAATTGCCGACTACACCAAGAGCTCCTTCGAGCTCGGCACCGCCACCTTGGAAAAGCTGATGAGCGCCAAGACGCTCGAGCAGGCGGCCGAGATCCAGCAGTCCTACCTGAAGACCGCCTACGAAGGCCTGGTGGCGGAAACCACCAAGCTTGGCGAGCTTTACAAGGAACTCGCGAAGGAAGCCTACAAGCCCTACGAGAGCGCGCTCGCCAAGGTTCAGTGAGACGCGTCTCGACGAGAAGGTCTCCACCGGGACCTTTCGTGTGGTGTTCTAAAATGCGCTGTGTGGTCGCATTTTAAAGCCGATGGCCAACGGTGGTCTGGCATTGCCGGGCCCCCGTTCCTATTATCAGGCACGTGCCCGACACCCGATCGCATCTGCGCGGCTGGTCGAAACCTGGCACGGATGCCGATGAAATGATGCCGTATTCTTTCTGTCCCAGCCTTTTCCGTTCCCGGTCGCCCGACGGGGAGCGCCCGCGCGCACCGCTCCACCAGCTGCCGCGTGAGCCTGCGCTGGCCGCAGGCGAACCGCCGCGCCGTGGGGGCAGCGACAACACGCCCGGCATAGCGGTCATCACCCGCACGAAGACGCAGACCAAGCGGCCCAGCCTCTATCGCGTCCTGCTCCTCAACGACGACTACACCCCCATGGAATTCGTGGTGCACGTGCTCGAGCGCTTCTTCAACAAGGGGCCCGAGGAGGCGAATACCATCATGATGCACGTCCATCAGAATGGCGTCGGGGAATGTGGCGTGTTCACCTATGAGGTGGCGGAGACAAAAGTGACGCAAGTGATGGACTTCGCGCGCAAACACCAACATCCTCTGCAATGTGTGATGGAAAAAAAATAGTGCATTTGCGATCGGCACCGTCTCAAATTGGTGATGGAGATGTTCGGGCAAGGCTCTTGCGCAAACTGGGAGCCGGTACAAAGTTTGATGAAGCGCGTGCGTGAACGAAGCTGACGGACCCCCCGGGTTTCGGGCGACGCACGAGATAGAGGTCTAGATGCCAACTTTCTCACGCAGCCTCGAACAATCGCTTCACCGGGCGCTCGCCCTCGCGAATGAGCGCCACCACGAATATGCGACCCTCGAGCATTTGCTGCTGTCTTTGGTCGACGATCAGGACGCCGCCGCCGTCATGCGGGCTTGCAATGTCGATATCGACAAGCTGCGCCGCAATCTCATCGAATATGTGGACAGCGAACTGGAGAATTTGATCCAGGCGGCCGGGGATGATTCCAAGCCCACCGCCGGCTTCCAGCGCGTCATCCAGCGCGCGGTCATCCATGTTCAGTCCTCGGGGCGCGAGGAAGTCACGGGCGCCAACGTGCTCGTCGCCATCTTCGCCGAGCGCGAAAGTCATGCCGCCTATTTCCTGCAGGAGCAGGACATGACGCGCTACGATGCGGTCAATTACATTTCCCACGGCATCGCGAAGCGTGCCGGCCTTTCGGAGAGCCGGCCGGTGCGCGGCGCTGAAGAGGAGACCGAGACGAAATCCGGCGACGACACCAAGAAAAAGGCGGATGCCCTCGACGCCTATTGCGTCAACCTCAACAAGAAGGCGCATGAGGGGAAGATCGACCCTCTCATCGGCCGCGACAAGGAAATCCAGCGCACGATCCAGGTGCTCTGCCGGCGGCAGAAGAACAACCCCCTGTTCGTGGGCGATCCCGGAGTCGGCAAGACGGCCATCGCCGAGGGTCTGGCGCGGCGCATCATCAATGGCGACGTGCCGGAGGTGCTCGCCACCGCCACCATCTTCTCGCTGGACATGGGCGCGCTGCTCGCCGGGACGCGCTATCGCGGCGATTTCGAGGAGCGCCTCAAGCAGGTGGTGAAGGAGATCGAGGCCTATCCCAACGCCATCATGTTCATCGATGAGATCCACACCGTCATCGGCGCGGGTGCGACCTCGGGCGGCGCCATGGATGCGTCCAACCTGCTGAAGCCGGCGCTCGCCTCCGGCACGCTGCGGTGCATGGGCTCGACCACCTATAAGGAATATCGGCAGTATTTCGAAAAGGACCGCGCGCTCGTGCGGCGGTTCCAGAAGATCGACGTGGCGGAACCCACCGTGCCCGACACGATCGAGATCCTGAAGGGCCTCAAGCCCTATTTCGAGGATTATCACAAGCTGCGCTACACCAACGAGGCCATCAAGGCCGCGGTGGAATTGTCCGCCCGCTACATCCACGACCGCAAATTGCCCGACAAGGCAATCGACGTGATCGACGAGAGCGGCGCGGCGCAGATGCTGATGCCCGAGAACCGGCGCAAGAAGATCATCGGCCTCAAGGAGATCGAGGCCACCATCGCGACCATGGCCCGCATCCCGCCCAAGACCGTTTCCAAGGACGATGCCGAAGTGCTCGCCCATCTGGAAAGCACGCTGAAGCGCGTGGTCTACGGTCAGGACAAGGCCATCGAGGCGCTCGCCGCCTCCATCAAGCTGGCGCGCGCCGGCCTTCGGGAACCGGAGAAGCCCATCGGCTCCTATCTGTTCTCCGGCCCCACCGGCGTCGGCAAGACGGAAGTGGCCAAGCAGCTCGCCTCCATCCTCGGGGTGAACCTGCTGCGCTTCGACATGTCTGAATATATGGAGCGCCACACGGTCTCGCGGCTGATCGGCGCGCCTCCCGGCTATGTCGGCTTCGACCAGGGCGGCCTGCTCACCGACGGTGTCGACCAGACCCCGCACTGTGTGCTGCTGCTGGATGAGATCGAAAAGGCCCATCCGGACCTGTTCAACATCCTGCTCCAGGTCATGGATCACGGGAAGCTCACGGACCACAACGGCAAGACCGTGGATTTCCGCAACGTGATCCTGATCATGACCAGCAATGCCGGCGCGGCGGACCTGTCGAAGGAGGCCTATGGCTTCACCCGCACCAAGCGCGTGGGCGACGACATCGAGGCCATCAACCGCACCTTCGCGCCGGAATTCCGCAACCGTCTCGACGCGGTGGTGACCTTCGCGCATCTCCCGCACGAGGTGATCGGCCAGGTGGTGGAGAAGTTCGTGCTGCAGCTGGAAGCCCAGCTCGCGGACCGCAACGTCACCATCGAACTCTCCGACGAGGCGACGGCATGGCTGGTGGAACGCGGCTATGACGAGCAGATGGGCGCCCGCCCCATGGCGCGGGTGATCCAGGAGTACATCAAGACACCGCTGGCCGACGAGGTTCTGTTCGGCCGGCTCAAGGGCGGCGGTCACGTTCTCGTGGTGGTTCAGGGCACCGGCAAGGAGACGAAGCTCGGCTTCGAATTCCCTGCCGGCCCGATCACCCCGAAGCCGGACAAGATCGTGTCGTCGCCAGCCAAGCGCGCTCCGCGCCGCAAGGCCGAGGCTGCGGCCCGAGGCAAGGATGGCGGCCCGTCCAAGGGCGGGCCGAAGAGCGGCCCGAAGGCTCCGCCGAAGACGCCCCGCTCGGGCGGCGGCACCTCCGGCTCCGGTCCGCGGCGCGCCAGCCATGTGCCGAAGGTTCCGCTCGTGAAGGCGTGAGCCGCAGAGCGCTCACACATTGCTTGAAAGACGGGCGGCCCTCGGGTCGCCCGTTTTCGTTTGTGGCTATGCAGGTTCGTGTCACGCGGTGCGTGGCGGTTCGTATCACACGGTGCGTGCGCCGCCGCGTGGCGCGATGCCGGGCGGCTCAGCCGATCTGCGCGCGCAGCGCATCTGCCTTGGGCGTTGCCTCAGCCAGGGGGCGGCCGTCGAGATGCGAGACCGAGCGGATGCCGAGGCTGCTGGTGAGGAAGATTTCCTGGGCCTGCGCCAGATCCTCCACGCGCAGAGGCAGTTCGCTGCCATGCTCGCGCAGGATTGCCGCGCGCATGATGCCGGGCAGGGCACCCTCGCTCACGGGCGGCGTCACCAACAGGTCGCCGATGACGGCGAACAGATTGGCGATGGTGCTCTCCGCCACACGCCCCTGCGTATTGAGCAGCAGGGCATCGTCGGCGCCTTGCGTGGCGGCGTCCTGCCGGGCGAGGATGTTATCAAGATAATTCAGTGACTTGACCGCATGCAGCGGGGAGAATTCATTGCGTCGTGTCACACGGGAGATGATCAGCCGCGCGGGGGCAGGCGGGGCGGCGGCCGGCGCGGCTGTGATCAGCAGGGTCGGGCGCGGCGCGCTCGGCGGCAGCACTCCGCGCGGGCCTGACCCCCGACTGAGCGTGATGCGCACCACGCCGTCTTGAAGCGCGTTCGCTTCCAGCACGGCGCGTGCGGCGGCTTCAAAATCCATGGCTGGCACCGGCAGGCCGAGGACGCGCGCGCCCAATGCCATGCGGGCAAGATGGGCGTCGAGCCGCAGCGGCACTCCGCCCTGTGCCCGCACGGTTTCGAATAAGCCATCGCCGAGGGTGAAGCCGCGATCGCCGGGCGCGATGTGCGCTGCGTCCTCGGGCACCAGCACACCGTTCAGCCACACGATCATGCCGCGCCTCCCGAAACCGCCCGCAGCAAGGGGGCGATCTTCACCATGCTTTCCTCGAATTCGTCCGCCGGCAGGGAATCCGCGACGATTCCGCCGCCCGCCTGGGCGATCAGCATCTCTCCCGAGCGGGCGAGGGTGCGGATGACGATCGAGGTATCCATCGCGGCGTCAAAGCCGATCCAGCCGATGGCGCCACAATAAATGCCGCGCGGCATCGGCTCCAGTTCGTGGATGATTTCCATGGCGCGAATTTTCGGGGCGCCGGTGATCGACCCGCCGGGAAAGCAGGCGCGCAGCAAGTCCACCGGGCCGATGCCGGGGCGCAGGCGGCTCTCCACCACCGAGACCAGATGATGCACCGAGGCGAAGGTTTCCAGGCCGTTCAGCACCGGCACGCTGACGCTGCCGACCGTCGAGACGCGGGACAGATCGTTGCGCATCAGATCGACGATCATCAGGTTTTCCGCCCGGTCCTTCGGGCTCGCCAGCAGGGCGGCGGCGTTTTCGGCGTCGCGCGCCGGGTCGGCATCGCGGGGGCGGGTGCCCTTGATGGGGCGCGTCTCCACCTCGCCCTCGGCAGTCAGGCGCAGGAACCGCTCGGGCGAGGCGCTGATGACGGCATGGTCGCCGTCCACCGTGAGCAGGGCCGAGAAGGGCGCCGGGCTCACTTCCAGCAGGCGCAAATACAGCTCGTAATCGCTCAGGCCGGCGGGGCGGGGCGCCAGCATGGCCTGGGTCAGATTGGCTTGAAAGATGTCGCCGGCGCGGATGTATTCGATCACGCGGGCGATCCCGGCTTCCACATCGGTGCGCGGCTGAACCGCCGTCCAGGCGCCGAGGGCCGACCAGTCCGCCGGCCGCCGCTGCGTGGGTGCATTTTTGAGGCGCGCGAACAGGGTATCCGCCCGCGCCTGCGCCCGCCGCTCGCGCCCGGGACCTGCGGGTTCCGGCAGGCCGCTGGAGAGGATGAACGCGGCCTGCTCCTGATGGTCGAAGGCGAGGATCGCATCATAGAGGCCGAAGGCCATGTCGGGAAATGGCGCCGGGCTCGGACGGGGCGCGGGCAGGCGCTCCAGGTGCCGGCCGAGTTCATAGGAGAGAAAACCCACCGCGCCGGTCGCGAACGGCACCGGGCTTTCGCCCGCCGGCAGGGCGCAGGCGGCGAGGGCGGTTTCGAGCGCGCTGAAGGGATCGGAGGCAACCGCCGCCCCGTCGATCCGCACGCCCTGCGCCGAGGCGACGATGCGGCGGAACGGATCGGCGGCAATGTAGGAATAGCGCCCACGCTCACCATCCTGCGCACCGCTGTGGAGCAGTGCGGCGAAGGCTTCGTCCGCGAAAGCCTCGAACACCGCAACCGGATCGGCATAGGGGAAGGGAACGACGCGCACGGGACTCGCAAGCGGGCTGGAGGATGTCCCTTCTTCTAGGGCCTATCGGCAGGCGGCGAAAGGCATCTGCTCACCTCGGCGGCATGGCGCATGGCCGGGGTTCCAGCTCTGCAAATGATGCAGAGGGTCCAGGGCCATGCGATGCTAACCTCGTTTGCGAAGCACTCCAGAACGGACCAGAAGCCGCCCGTGCCGCCCGCCACCCCTCCTGCGCCCGAGCCCGCGCCATCGCCGCCACCTGACGTTCCGGCCAGCCGTTCCCCCTTCGCATGGGCGGTCCATGGTGCGCGACATGCGGTGTCCGTGCCGGGCATGGTATTATTTGCCGGCTATGTTGGTCTTGGCGGCCTATTGCACGGGATCGATTTTCCGTTCGTCGCCGGGATGCTCTCCACCCTGTTGATCTGGGCGCTGCCGGCGCAGGTGATCCTGGCCGGCGGCGCCGCTGCGGGCACGGCGCTGCCGGCGCTCGCCTTGGCCATCGGCCTGTCATCCCTGCGGCTGCTGCCCATGACGGTGGCGATCGCGCCATACATGCGCGGCCACAAGCGCAATTTCTGGCTGGAGCTTCTGTGCTCCCATTATGTCGCCATGACCTTCTGGGTGGAGGGGCTGCGGCTGCTGCCCAAGCTCCCGAGCGAAGGCCGCTTGGCGTTCTCGCTCGGCCTTGGCAATGCGCTGCTGTTCATCAGCCTTGCGGGAACGGCGGCAGGCTATGTGCTGGCGGGCGAGCTGCCGCTCCGTCTGGCGGCGGGGCTGCTGTTTCTCACTCCGGTTTCGTTCGCTTTGATGATGATCCGCAATGCCGGGCGCGACCTTCTGGATTGGCTCGCGCTCGCGGCGGGGCTTGCAAGCGTGCCGCTGGTGATCGGCCTGGCCGGCGGCGCGGATCTGATGATCAGCGGCATTGGTGGCGGGACGCTCGCCTATCTCGTCGGCCGCTATCTGCGGAGGCGCGCATGACGTTTTCCGGCGAATGGGGCGCGATCCTGGTGGTGGTGCTGGTGGGCTTCCTGCCCACCGAGGTGTGGCGCGCGCTCGCCATCATCGCCGGCCGAAAGGTCGAGGCGGGCAGCGAGCTGTTTCGCTGGGTGAAGGCGGTTGCGACCGCGCTGCTGGCGGCGGTGGTGGGGCGGCTTATTCTCGCCCCGGCGGGTGCGCTCGCGGACGTGCCGCTGGCCCTGCGGCTGGTGAGCGTCGCGGTGGCGGTCGCGGTGTTCTTCGCCTGCCGCCGCTCGATCCTGATCGGGGCGCTGGCGGGGGAGGCGGTGTTGCTCGGGGCCGGCTGGTGGTTCACCGGCTGAGCGTCTCATTCGGCCGCTCAAAAAGAAGGGGCGCCCGAAGGCGCCCCAGCTTTGAAGCTTGCGGTTGAAAGGGCCGGCGGACAGCCGGCCGGATCAGCCTCAGACCGAGTAGTACATCTCGAACTCGACCGGGTGCGGGGTCATTTCGAACCGCATCACTTCGGTCATCTTCAGGTCGATATAGGCTTCGATGAAATCAGGAGCGAAGACGCCGCCTTTCTGCAGGTAGGCGTTGTCGTCCTCCAGGGACTTCAGGGCTTCGCGCAGGGACCCGCAAACGGTCGGGATCTGCTTCAGCTCGGCCGGGGGCAGGTCGTACAGGTCCTTGTCCATGGCCGCGCCGGGATCGATGCGGTTCAAGATGCCGTCCATGCCGGCCATGAACAGGGCCGCGAACGCGAGATAGGGGTTCGCGCCCGGATCGGGGAAGCGGACCTCGACGCGCTTGGCCTTGGGGTTGTTGGTGTAGGGGATGCGGCAGGAGGCCGAGCGGTTGCGCGCGGAATAGGCGAGCAGAACCGGGGCTTCGTAGCCGGGCACCAGTCGCTTGTAGGAATTGGTCAGCGGGTTGGTGAAGGCGTTCAGCGACTTGGCATGCTTGATGATGCCGCCGATGTACCACAGGCATTCCTGGCTGAGGTCGGCATATTTGTCGCCAGCGAACAGGGGCTTTCCGTCCTTCCAGATGGACTGGTGGACGTGCATGCCCGAGCCGTTGTCGCCGAACACCGGCTTCGGCATGAAGGTCGCGGTCTTGCCATAGATGTTGGCGACCTGATGGATGCAGTACTTATAGATCTGCAGATGGTCGGCCATGGTCACCAGCGGGCCGAACTTCAGACCCAGCTCGTGCTGGGCGGAGGCGACCTCGTGGTGGTGCTTCTCGACCCTGGCGCCCATCTTGGCCATGGCGCCGAGCATTTCGGAACGCATGTCCTGCGCGCTGTCGAGCGGGGGCACGGGGAAGTAGCCGCCCTTGGTCTTGATGCGGTGGCCGAGGTTGCCGCCTTCATATTCCGTGTCGCCGTTGGACGGCAGCTCGACGGAATCGAGCTTGAAGCCGGTGTTGTACGGATCGGCCTTGAAGCGCACGTCGTCGAAGATGAAGAATTCGGCCTCGGGCCCGAAATAGACCGCGTCGCCGATGCCGGTGGACTTGGCGTAAGCCTCTGCCTTCTTGGCGATGCCGCGCGGGTCGCGCGCATAGGGCTCTCCGGTGGTCGGCTCGACCACGTCGCACACGATCGACATCGTGGTCTCGGAGAAGAAGGGGTCGATGCAGGCGGTCGCCGGGTCGGGCATGAGCTGCATGTCGGATTCGTTGATGGCCTTCCAGCCGGCGATGGAGGACCCGTCGAAGGCGGTGCCTTCGCTGAACAGATCCTCGTCGACCATGGAAAGATCGAACGTCACATGCTGCCATTTCCCGCGCGGGTCGGTGAAACGGAGATCGACGTATTTTACGTCATTAGTCTTTATGGATTCGAAGACATCCTTGACCTTAGACATGCTGGTAAGTGCCTTTCCTCTAGTACTTGTCTTATTTGTACTTTATCAGATGGCGTCGAGACCAGATTCACCCGTCCGGATTCGGATCGCTTCCTCGATGTTGGAGACGAAGATCTTGCCGTCACCGATGCGGCCGGTCTGCGCGGCGCGACGAATCGCGTCGACGGCCTTTTCGACCATGTCATCGGAGATCACCACCTCGATTTTCACCTTCGGCAGGAAATCGACCACATATTCGGCTCCACGATAGAGCTCCGTGTGGCCCTTCTGGCGGCCGAATCCCTTCGCCTCCGTGACGGTGATGCCCTGAAGACCGACATCTTGCAGCGCCTCCTTCACCTCATCGAGTTTGAAGGGTTTAATGATGGCCTCGATCTTCTTCATGCGCTCCGTCTCCCTGGCCCGTCCTACCGGCAACTGGCCGAGCCGGTTTAAGCAGGATGCGTGCCATGCGCGGCAATACATGACCTCTTCGCAGCGCCTTGGCAACACTGACTAAAAATTAGTCTTCATGCCCATGTAATAGGCGCAACAAAAACGCCGGTTGCGCGGATAATGGCCGGGAATTAGGCAGGAGCCAGATGGACACCCCCAGCATTGAGCTTCTCGATCCGGTCGAGATGGGCCAGGCGGACCGGCTGGCCATGGATGCCGGAGTCGCGGGCAGCCTGCTCATGGAGCGTGCTGGCACCGCCGTGGCCGATGTGGTCGCCCGCAGCGCCCTGAGCACCCGCGTCGCCGTGCTGTGCGGACCCGGCAATAATGGCGGTGACGGGTTCGTCGCCGCGCGCGTCCTCAAGCAACGCGGCTTTCGGGTGCGGCTTGCTCTGCTGGGCGATCGCGCCGCCCTGAAGGGCGATGCAGCCGGCGCCGCCGAACGCTGGACCGGACCGGTAGAGGATGCCGCGACGCTCGATCTCGCAGCGGCCGATGTGATCGTGGATGCGCTGTTCGGCGCGGGGCTCGCACGCGATCTCGATGGCGCGGCCCGCGCGCTCGTCGAGCGCATGGCCGCGAGCGGCAAGCCCATCGTCGCCGTCGACCTGCCCTCGGGGCTCGATGGGGCCACCGGCGCGGTTCGCGGTGCCGCCGCGAAAGCCGTGGAGACCGTCACCTTCTTCCGCCGCAAACCCGGTCATCTGCTGCTGCCGGGCCGGGCGCTGTGCGGCCGGGTGCGGGTGGCCGATATCGGCATTCCCGCCAGCGTGCTCGCGACCATTCACCCGCGCACCAGCGTCAACGCGCCGCCGGGCTGGGCGTCGCAGTTTCCCGTGCCGCAGGCGCTCGGTCATAAATATGCGCGCGGCCATGCGGTCGTGGTCAGCGGCGGCGCCTGGACCGCGGGGGCGGCCCGCCTCTGCGCGCGCGGGGCGCTGCGGGCCGGAGCCGGGCTGGTGACCGTCGCCTGTTCACCCGAGGCATTGCCGATCCACGCCGCCTCCTATGCCGCCGTGATGATGCGCCCGGCCGGCACGGCGCAGGAGCTTGCCGCGCTGCTGGAAGACCGGCGCCTTGCGACGATCGTGTTGGGGCCGGGGCTCGGCGTCGGGGCCCATGCGCGGGCGATGCTTGCGGCCGCCATCGCCCCGCATCGGCGCCTGGTGGTGGATGCCGACGCCCTCACCAGTTGCGATGCCCAAACGCTCGCGGCGCAGCTTGCCGGCACCGGCGGCGCGGTGATCACGCCCCATGACGGGGAGTTTGCGCGCCTGTTCGCCGGACATGCGGACATCCTCGATGCGCCGTCCAAGCTCGCGCGGGCGCGCGCCGCGGCGCGCATGATCGGGGCGGTGGTGGTGCTCAAGGGGGCGGACACGGTGGTCGCCAGTCCCGACGGGCGCGCGTCGATCGCCGAGAATGCCCCGCCGACCCTCGCGACGGCGGGCTCCGGCGACGTGCTGGCGGGGTTCATCGGCGGCCTGCTGTCGCAGGGCATGGCGCCGTTCGAGGCCGCCTGCGCCGCCGTCTGGCTGCACGGGGAGGCGGGCAACGAAGCCGGTTTCGGCCTCATCGCGGACGACCTTCCAGAGGCCTTGCCCGCGGTCTACGGGCGGCTGCTGTCCGATCTGGCAGGGGTTTAGAGGCCGATTCGCGGATCTGGCGTGTTTTGCGCAAGGCGGGAATGTCAGCGCCCCTCACCCGCCCGCTGTCGCGGTCGACCTCTCCCCGGCGGGGCGAGGTCGGGCGGGGTAGAGGGGAAATCGTCGTTTCCGGCGAGAGATGTCTCCCATACCCCCTCTCCCCGCCGGGGAGGGGGGTGGGGTGAGGGGGGCGGAGCCTCGCGCCCAGGGGCGAGCGATGGGGTCCGCTCAGGTCACGTCGTAGGAATGGGCGCTGACGATGGCGCCGTCGCCGCCGCGCTGGCCGATCAGCGCCCATTTGCCCGTCGCGCTCGGCACCAGGGCAGCGCGGACCGTGGAGCGCGGGGCGACCGGAATGGCATCGTGCCACCAGGGCTTCCAGCCGTCGTCCATGCCGTCGAGGATGCGGGCGGGCGCGCCATGCAGCAGCACCGCGACCGGGGTATCCTGCGTGTTTGCCAAGGACAGAACGACGCTCTGCCCCACCTTGACGCTGCCGAGGCTGGGGAACGCGGTGAGGGAGCCGGTGCCGGAAATCGACACATTGAACCGCGCGGCCGCTTCCAGCGGGATCTTCTCGGGCAGACCGTTGGAGGGCAGGGCTTCGGGCGCCGGCAAGGATTGGCCCTGGGGCGAACTGCCCGGGCCCACCGGCACCACGAGGGCGAGCTGGACCGGCAGTGCGCTGGTTTCCACATCCAGGCGGATCGGATCGGCGGTGCCCACGTCGAGGGCAATGTCGATGCGCCCGCCGGGGGTGAGCTGGGTGATGCCGTCCTTGAGCGCGAACGGCTGCACCGGCTGGCCGTCGATCGCCAGGACGAAGCAGGGCGCATCCCCGAGCTTGAGGCGCAGGAATCTTGAGCTGGCATTGACCAGCCGCAGCCGCGCCCGCCCGCCGGCCGGGGCTTCCAGCGTCGGCGAGACGGCGCCGTTCACGGTCAGCAGCGGCACTTTCATCGTGGGGTCGGGCGACCAGGCTTGTACCAGCAGCGTCAGGTCGGTGGAGAAGGGGGAGGCGCCGGGCTCCTCCACCACGAACGCGCCAACCAGGGAGCGTGCCGCCTGCTCGGGCACGAAGGCACGGTAGAGGAAGGTGCCTGCGTCGGGCGGGGTGAACGCGATGTCGCGCTTTTCACCCGGCGCGATGGCGGTGCCGGTGAGGCCGGGCACGCCGTCGAGCGCATTCGGCAGGCGCACGCCTTGCCAGTGCAGCGAGAGCGGGGCGCCGATCGCGTTCTCGACGTTCACGGCGAATGGCGCGCCGCGCTTGACCCGGAGCAGGGGGCCTGGAATGGACTCGCCGAACAGGGGCATCGGCGTCTGACCGCCGAGCTCGATGCGGACGGTGTTGGCGGCCTTGAGGCGATTGGCGGTATCCTGCGGGGTAGGTACGGAAGCCGGCGCCTGGGCGAAGGACGTCCGCGCGAACGGCGCGCTGAAGGCCAAAGCGGCGGCTCCGCTGAGGACCGCACGACGAGAAGGGGCCGATACGCGCAAGGCAGCTCTCCTGAAAATGAACGGTTGAGCGGTGCGGACCTTCCCTCGCCCTCGGGGAAAGGGCAAGCCGGATTTGCCGTTGCGGGCGGTGCCCCGGAAAAATCCCCAGGGATGGCTGCTCAGCCGGCTGCAAAGGGTGCTTTTTCTTGCTGCACGGTGACGGCAGCGTGATATAAGCCCCAGCCCGGCCGGTGCCGAGTCAAGTGGCCGCGCAGTGGAGACGTGCGCCTCGCGCAAAATGCGCGTGCGTGAATCTTCAGGTGCGTCGCTCTCGGTTCGCGGAGATCGGGCACGCGGGCGTGGCGGAACTGGTAGACGCGCGGGATTTAGGTTCCCGTGACGAAAGTCGTGGGGGTTCGAGCCCCTCCGCCCGCACCACGTCACCGGACCGTACCGTTTCAGGATGCGCAGGCACCCCAGCGGACGGGGTGCGCTTTGAGTTTTGATGGAATGACACCGCCGCGGCGGGACAAGAACGAAGGCAAGACGATGCAGGTGACCGAAACCCAGGCCGACGGCCTCAAGCGCGCCTTTCGCGTGGTGCTTCCCGCGGCGGACCTGGATGCCAAGGCCAATGGCCGCCTGACCGAGCTCAAGGGCCAGGTCCGTCTCAACGGCTTCCGCCCCGGCAAGGTGCCCGTGGCCCACCTCAAGCGCGTGTACGGCAAGTCCGTCATGGCCGAGGTGATCGAGCAGGCCGTGAGCGAAGCCAACGGCAAGATCGTCGAGGAGCACGGCTTCCGCCTGGCGCTGCAGCCGCGCGTCGAGCTGCCCAAGGACGAGGACGAGGTCACCCGCGTGATCTCCGGCGACGCCGACCTCTCCTACACCGTGGAACTTGAGATCCTGCCCGTGATCGAGCTGGGCAATTTCAAGGACATCTCCATCGAGAAGCTGGTGACCGACGTCTCCGAAGCGGAAGTGGACGAGACCCTGAGCCGCCTCGCCGATTCCAACCGCGCCTATAGCGAGAAGCAGGGCGCCGCCGAAAACGGCGACCGCGTCACCACCAATTTCGTCGGCTCCATCGACGGCGTGCCGTTCGACGGCGGCGCGGGCGAGGGCATCCAGGTGGTGATCGGCTCGAACAGCTTCATCCCCGGCTTCGAGGAGCAGCTGGTCGGCATGTCTGCCGGCGAGGCCCGCACGGTGAACGTCTCCTTCCCCGAGGCCTATGCGGCGCGCGAACTGGCCGGCAAGGCCGCCTCGTTCGAAGTGACTGCGACCCTCGTGGAAGCCCCCGGCGAGCTGGTGCTCGACGACGAGTTCGCCAAAAGCCTCGGCCAGGAAAGCCTGGACAAGCTCAAGGAGCAGATCCGCGCTCGCATCACCCAGGAACATGCCGGCGCCAGCCGCCAGAAGGTGAAGCGCGCCCTGCTCGATGCCCTCGACTCCCTGCACAAGTTCGACGTTCCGCCGACCTTGGTGTCGCAGGAGTTCGACGGCGTGTGGCAGCAGGTCCAGCAGGACCTGACCGCCCAGACCCGCACCTTCGAGGACGAAGGCACCTCCGAGGAGGCCGCACGCGGCGACTATATGCGCATCGCCGAGCGCCGTGTCCGCCTCGGGCTGGTTCTTGCGGAAATCGGGGAGCGCAACAATATTCAGGTCAGCGACGATGAAGTGACGCGTGCGGTGGTGGAGCGCGCGCGCCAGTTTCCCGGACAGGAACAGCAGGTGTGGGATTATTATCGCCGCAATCCGCAGGCGATGGCCTCCATCCGCGCCCCTCTGTACGAGGAGAAGGTCGTCGACTTCCTCCTTGAGCTCGCCAACGTGACCGAAAAGACGGTCTCCCGCGAAGAGCTCTACAAAGAGGAAGACGAGAAGGCGGCCTGAGCCTCAGGTCGTCACTGCTTCCACTGCGACGATATCGCGCGGCGCACCCATTTGGGTGGCCGCGCCTGAGGATGCGAGATGCGCGACCCCATTGAGACGTACAACAGCTATCTGGTTCCCATGGTGGTCGAGCAGACCAATCGCGGGGAGCGGTCCTACGACATTTATTCGCGCCTCCTGAAGGAGCGGATCATCTTCCTGACCGGGCCGGTGGAAGACGGCATGTCCACCCTGACGGTGGCGCAGCTCCTGTTCCTGGAAGCCGAAAATCCCAAGAAGGAAATCTCGATGTACATCAACTCCCCTGGGGGAGTGGTGACGTCGGGCCTCGCGATCTACGACACCATGCAGTTCATTCGGCCGCCGGTGTCGACGCTGTGCATCGGCCAGGCGGCCTCCATGGGCTCGCTGCTGCTAACCGCGGGCGAGAAGGGCCTGCGCTTCGCGCTGCCGAACGCTCGAATCATGGTGCACCAGCCGTCGGGCGGGTTCCAGGGCCAGGTCACCGACATCATGCTGCATGCCAAGGAAATCATGAGCCTGAAGCAGCGGCTGAATGAAATTTATGTGAAGCACACGGGCCAGCCGATCGCCAAGATCGAAGAGGCCCTGGAACGCGACAACTTCATGACGGCCACCGCCGCGCAGGAGTTTGGCCTGATCGATTCCGTACTCGATCAGCGCCCGAGCGAGGATCCGGCCAAGGCCTGATCCCTCCCTTTTTAGGGTCGAACTGACAGACGGCTCTTGCGTGCAGTGCAAGATCGCGCTTGCATGTCGCTATGAGCCGGCATCCGATCCGGCTGCGGCGGTACCCAGAGGCTCTTCCCGCCTGGGGAGACTGTTCGGGGACCCGCCGCGGCAGGCCGCGTTGGATGGCGTCACTGCATCGCCCGGGAAGCTTCACATCTTTTCGGCGGTGGCACCCTCGGACAAGCGTCTGGGCATAATCTGTGCATGTGCCTTGATTGCAACGCGAGAGGGTGATTGGCTGAACTTCGGCCGAAAGCCGAAACAGGTACTCGGGTGCGGCGCTAGTTTTGCCCGAGCCTGCATTTGGTCCTACGATCGTTCACTGTGTTTGCGGTGCGCGGGCGGACAGACCGGACGGAGAAGAAGATGAGCAAGACCGGCGGCAGCGACAGCAAGAACACGCTTTACTGCTCGTTCTGCGGCAAAAGCCAGCACGAGGTCCGCAAGCTCATCGCAGGACCTACGGTCTTTATTTGCGACGAGTGTGTCGAACTGTGCATGGATATCATCCGCGAGGAGTCGAAGTCCTCGTTGGTGAAGTCGCGGGATGGCATTCCGACCCCGAAGGAAATTCGCAAGGTGCTCGATGACTATGTCATCGGCCAGGAGCACGCGAAGAAGGTCCTCTCGGTGGCCGTGCACAATCATTACAAGCGCCTGAACCACGCCACGAAGCACGGCGACGTCGAGTTGGCCAAGTCCAACATCATGCTGATCGGGCCCACCGGCTCCGGCAAGACGCTGCTGGCCCAGACGTTGGCGCGCATTCTCGACGTGCCGTTCACCATGGCCGATGCCACCACGCTCACCGAAGCCGGCTATGTCGGCGAGGATGTGGAAAACATCATCCTGAAGCTGCTCCAGGCCGCCGACTACAATGTCGAGCGGGCGCAGCGCGGCATTGTCTACATCGACGAAATCGACAAGATCAGTCGCAAGTCCGACAATCCCTCCATCACCCGCGACGTGTCGGGCGAGGGTGTCCAGCAGGCGCTGCTCAAGATCATGGAAGGCACGGTCGCGTCCGTGCCGCCGCAGGGTGGTCGCAAGCATCCCCAGCAGGAGTTCCTGCAGGTGGACACGACCAACATCCTGTTCATCTGCGGCGGCGCGTTCGCCGGGCTCGACAAGATCATTTCGACCCGCGGCAAGGGCGGCACCTCCATCGGCTTCGCGGCCAAGGTCGCGGCCGTGGAAGACCGCCGGCCGGGCGAGGTGTTCCGCGAAGTGGAGCCCGAGGATTTGCTGAAGTATGGCCTGATCCCCGAGTTCATCGGTCGTCTGCCGGTTCTGGCGACGCTCGGCGACCTCGATGAGGCGGCCCTCAAGCAAATCCTGTCCGAGCCCAAGAATGCGCTGGTGAAGCAGTATCAGCGCCTGTTCGAGATGGAGAACGTGGACCTGACCATCCACGAGGACGCGCTCGGCGCCATCGCCCGCAAGGCGATCGAGCGCAAGACCGGCGCCCGTGGCCTGCGCTCCATCATGGAAGGCATCCTGCTCGACACCATGTTCGACCTCCCCGGCCTTGAGGGCGTGGAGGAAGTGGTGATCAGCAAGGAAGTGGTCGAGCAGGGAGCCCGGCCTCTCTACATCTACGCCGACCGTGTCGGCGATGCCGGCGCCAGTGCGTGAGGCTCCGCATACCGTTCAGGCCCCTCGCGCCGCGTGCGCGGGGGTGGTGTCAAAGCTTGCCCACGGCGCGGCTTTTCTTTCCGGAACAGCGGGATCGGTCATTTTCAGGGCGATCCCCCGGAGACTTGAACCGACGATCTTGAAACTCGTGGGCCGGCTCTCCATTTCAATTTCGAAGAATCCGGTCTCCGGGCTCGGTACTCGTGCCTCTCGCGGCTTTGCCACTTCTGCTTTGCCCGCTCCAGCATTGAAATCCCGCTCCCGTCCCGGCTGCGCTACGCAGGCGGACAGGCGTCCGTCTGTGCCGGCGTCACAAGAAAGGATTGGGTCATGACGAGCCAAAAGCCGCGCCCCGCGCTCGTTGCCGGCGTCTCTCAGACGTTCCCGGTGCTTCCGCTTCGGGATATTGTTGTTTTCCCCCATATGATCGTTCCCCTGTTCGTCGGCCGCGAGAAGTCCATTCGCGCCCTCGAGGAGGTGATGCGCGGCGACACCTATATTCTCCTGGCGACCCAGGAGAACGCCTCCGACGACGATCCGGCGACCGACGCGATCTACACTGTCGGCACGCTCGCGACAGTGCTTCAATTGCTGAAGCTGCCCGACGGTACCGTGAAGGTGCTGGTGGAAGGCATCACCCGTGCGCAGGTGGTCAAATATACCGATCGCGCCGACCTCTATGAGGCCGAGGCGATCACGCTCGACGACGAGATCGGCGACCGCGTCGAGGGCGAGGCCCTTGCCCGCTCGGTGGTCAATGAGTTCGAGAATTATGTGAAGCTCAACAAGAAGGTGTCGCCCGAGGTGGTCGGCGTCGTCGGTCAGATCGACGACCATTCCAAGCTCGCCGACACCATCGCCTCTCATCTCGCGGTGAAGATCCCCGAGAAGCAGGGCGTTCTGGAGACCATCAAGGTCGCCGAGCGCCTGGAGAAGGTGCTCGGGCTGATGGAGAGTGAAATCTCCGTGCTCCAGGTGGAGAAGCGCATCCGCACGCGGGTGAAGCGCCAGATGGAGAAGACCCAGCGCGAGTATTATCTCAACGAGCAGATGAAGGCGATCCAGAAGGAACTCGGCGACGAGGACGGCCGCGACGACCTTCAGGAGCTGGAAGACCGCATCAAGAAGACCAAGCTCTCCAAGGAAGCCCGTGAAAAGGCGACCCATGAGCTGAAGAAGCTGCGCCAGATGTCGCCCATGTCGGCGGAAGCCACCGTGGTGCGCAATTATCTGGACTGGCTGCTGTCGATCCCGTGGGGGATCAAGAGCAAGGTCAAGAAGGACCTGCCGTTCGCCCAGTCGATCCTCGATGCCGATCATTACGGCCTCGACAAGGTCAAGGAGCGGATCGTCGAGTATCTCGCCGTGCAGAGCCGTGCCAACAAGCTCTCGGGTTCCATCCTGTGCCTCGTCGGCCCTCCGGGCGTCGGCAAGACCTCGCTGGGCAAGTCCATCGCCAAGGCGACGGGCCGCGAGTTCGTGCGTGTCTCCCTCGGCGGCGTGCGTGACGAGGCGGAGATTCGCGGTCACCGGCGGACCTATATCGGCTCCATGCCCGGCAAGATCGTGCAGTCCATGCGCAAGGCGAAGAAGTCCAACCCGCTCTTCCTGCTCGACGAAATCGACAAGATGGGCGCGGACTTCCGCGGCGATCCCTCCTCGGCCTTGCTTGAGGTGCTGGATCCGGAGCAGAACGCGACGTTCAACGATCATTACCTGGAGGTCGACTACGACCTCTCCAACGTGATGTTCGTGACCACCGCCAACACCCTCAACATCCCGCCGGCGCTGCTGGACCGGATGGAGGTGATCCGCATCGCCGGATACACCGAGGACGAGAAGGCGGAGATTTCGCGCAAGCACCTGATCCCGAATGCGATCACGAAGCACGGTCTGCAGCCGAAGGAATTCGCCATCGACGATGGCGCCCTGATGCTGCTGATCCGCCGCTACACCCGCGAGGCGGGCGTGCGCAACCTGGAGCGCGAGCTCTCCACACTGGCCCGCAAGGCCGTGAAGGAGCTGGTGATGTCCAAGCGCAAGTCCGTGAAGGTCACGGCCAAGAACCTCGAGGACTTCCTCGGTGCGCCGCGCTTCCGCTATGGCGAGATCGAGGGCGAGGATCAGGTCGGCTTGGTGACGGGCCTCGCGTGGACTGAGGTGGGCGGCGAGCTGCTGACCATCGAAGGCGTCATGATGCCCGGCAAGGGCAAGATGACGGTGACGGGAAACCTGCGGGACGTGATGAAGGAATCCATCTCTGCGGCGGCGTCCTACGTCCGCTCGCGGGCGGTTGATTTCGGCATCGAGCCGCCCTTGTTCGAGCGCCGGGACATCCATGTCCACGTGCCCGAAGGGGCGACCCCGAAGGATGGTCCGTCCGCCGGCGTCGCCATGGCGACCACCATCGTCTCGGTGCTCACCGGCATTCCGGTGCGGCGCGACGTGGCCATGACGGGTGAAATCACCCTGCGCGGCCGTGTCCTGCCCATCGGCGGGCTGAAGGAAAAGCTGCTGGCCGCCCTGCGCGGCGGCATCAAGACCGTCCTCATCCCTGAGGAAAATGCGAAGGACCTGGCGGACATTCCGGCCAATGTGAAGAACGCCATGGAGATCATCCCGGTGTCTCGCATGGACGAAGTGCTCAAGAATGCGCTGGTTCGCAAGCCGGAACCCATTGAATGGACGGAACGTCCAATCACGGCGGCCGTGCCCGACGAAGATGCGGCTGGCGTGGTGGCTCACTGAGCAAATTCAAAGGCTTAAGTCATGGTGAGAGGCGGCCCCGAAAGGGTGCCGCCTCTTTCTTTTTGCGGCACGGAATGCGAGAAATCGTGCATTGATGCGGGTTTGTGGAGGATCGCGCTTGCAAAAGCCGCATTTTCCGTAAAGCTTCCCGCCCATCGCTGCGGGCGCATGCGTCCCACGATTCGAAGACAACAACGGAAGGAACGGTCACATGACCACCAAGAACGAACTGATCGCCGCGGTGGCCGACGAGGCCAAGCTGACGAAGGCGGCTGCGGCGGCCGCGGTGGACGCGACGTTCGACATCATCGCCCAGGCGCTCCAGAAGGGCGAAGAAGTGAAGCTCATCGGCTTCGGCAGCTTCTCGGTGGTGAGCCGCGCGGCGCGCGAAGGACGTAACCCCCGCACCGGCAAGCCGGTGAAGATCAAGGCCTCCAAGGCTCCGAAGTTCACGCCCGGCAAGGGCCTGAAGGAAGCCGTGAACGGCTGATCCTCCACCCGTGGGGGTGCTGCTTCGTCGCAACGACGCAAGAAGCGCCCCCCGGGTCGCTTGCCGGCCCGTGTGGGCTGGTGCGGGCATCTCCCGCAGATCGGAAGCCGTCGCGCCGTCAGAGGCCGCGCAACGCGGCCCTGATGGCGCGGCTTTCCGCATGTGGATCTAAAACGCCTTGGGGACCGGCCGCGCCCGGCTTGCGCCCCGAACACAGGGCGCTTAAAGCTTTCCCGCGGTCGCCAGTGCCCAGGGTCAGGCGGCGATCGACATGCAAGGGGACTTCGGCCCCGCGCGTCGAGGAATGATCCGCGCTACGGCGCTGGAATGCGACATTCCTTGGGATGGGCGGTTAGCTCAGTTGGTAGAGCATCTCGTTTACACCGAGAGGGTCGGCGGTTCGAGCCCGTCACCGCCCACCACCCTTCCGCCGGTTCCTCTCGCCGGTCTGTACTCCAGTCCCCTCGGGGCCCCTGCGCGGCCGACACGGCGCGATTCGCCATTTCGAAGCGTTCCCCCGCCTTGCCTGCTCTTTGCCCGCACCGCGCCGGGCTCACGCCCCTCGCCTGGGGTTTCCCTGTGGCTCGGGCTTCAGCACTCTGCCGGTGCCTGTTGCGTGAGGGCGCCGCCCCTCGCCCGCGCGCGGCGGAGAGTTTTGCACAGGCTGGCCAAAAATGCGGGCGCTTCGCTTGACTTGGTCGGGGCCGCGCCTTATCACCCGCCATCTCGACGCGCCGCCACGAAGGCAGCGTCGCTCGGGGGGTGTAGCTCAGTTGGTTAGAGCGCCGGCCTGTCACGCCGGAGGTCGCGGGTTCGAGCCCCGTCACTCCCGCCATTCATTCCAAAACCACTGATACGAACTTTACTCGCGCTATAAAGCGCGGGGCGAGCGTTCCATGGACGCGGTCGGGCGTCGTGTCGCGCGGCCATGCTCCTGCGCCCGTCGTACGCACGCGGCCCAAGACTCATCTTGTTCTCTTTTTGTTCTTATGGAATCCTGTGCCTCGATCTAAGAGGTGCCCCATGCCGCGCGAACCGAAGTCCTCACAGCCCAAGCCGGCCGAGTCCCGGACCGCCGATCCCGCCGATTTCGATGTGAGCGAGCCGGATATCGACGCCGCCGTCGCGGCCTGCGACGGTGATGCGCGCGCCACCATCCGCGCGCTGCTGGTGGCCTATGCGATGCTGGAGCGGGACATGAGCCTCATGACCTCGGCCGGCTTCGCCCGGCGCCCGATGCCGCCCCGTCGGCCCGGGTGAGACGCGCTCATGCCCGCCAGAGCACGCCGGAATCGATCTGCGCCAGGCTTGAGCGGCCGGTGAGGGCCATGGCGACTTCAAGTTCCGCCCGCAGCAGATGGATCGCGTGCGCCACCCCCGCCGCGCCCGCCACCGCCAGCGCGTGAATATAGGGCCGGCCGATCAGCACAGCGCTTGCCCCGAGCGCCAGCGCCTTCAGGACATCGGTGCCGCGTCGCACCCCGCCATCCAGCAGCAGCGGCACGGCGCCAGCCACGGCCTCGGCGATACGGGGCAGGGCCTCGATGGTGGCGGGCACGGTATCGAGCGCGCGGCCGCCATGATTGGAGACGATGACCGCCGCCATGCCGGCCTGCGCGGCGCGGCGGGCGTCTGCCGGGTTGAGGATGCCCTTCACGACGATCGGCAAATCAGTGAGACCGGCGAGCCAATCCAGATCGCGCCAGGTGGCTGCGCCGTCGAGGAAGCCGGAGAACAGCGGGCTTTGGCCGATTTCGGCCGATGCGGGCGGCCCGGCGCGCATGCCGCGTAGGTTCACCGCCTCGATGCCAGGCGGCAGGCGGAAGCCCGCGCGTTGCTCGCGGTTGCGCAGGCTTGCGGGAGCGTCGGCGGTCACCACCAGGGCGCGATAGCCGGCCGCTTTGGCCCGGGCCGCGAGATCGGCCGTGAACCCGCGATCGTGCTGGATATAGAGCTGGAACCAGAGCGGCCCCGCCGCCGCCGCCGCGATGTGTTCCAGGCTTTCGCTGGCCTGAGTGCTGACGATGGTCAGGGCCTTCGCCGCGCCCGCGCCCATGACGGTCGCGATCTCGCCTTCGGGATGCACCAGCCGGTGATATGCCACTGGCGCCAGTAGGATCGGATGCTCCAGTGTGAGCCCCAGCAGGGAGAGGCGGGTATTGGCGCCGGAAAGGTCCGCGAGCACGCTGTTCTGAAGCTTCAGGCGAGCGAAGGCGGCGCGATTTTCCCGCAGCGAGATTTCATCAGCCGCCCCGCCATTCACATAGGCGCGCACGCTCTCGCTCATGCGCTGTTCGGCGCGTGCTTCATAATCGGCGAGGGCGACGGCGGGGGATGAAAAATCCATGCCCCGTTTCTTACACCAGCCTCGCGCCCGGTGCGCGGGGGCGAGTTGAAGAGGCGGGCGGTTTCATCGCCTCACGTGTCCTGGTGGAGCGATGCCGAGGCCGTGGTGCCGGGGCCGTCCGCGTCGCCCCCCGGAGCAGGACCGGCCGCACGGATCACCTCGAAAATATGGCGCATGGCCCGCTCTTCCGCTTCCGTCAGGCGGCCGTCCCGCTTGATCATTCCCATCAGGAGCGGCAGCACGACGGACATTTCCTTCCGGTTGGCCGCAAGGCGCCTGGAGGCGGTGGTGGCCCCGTTCTGGCTGCCCGTCAGGGCCATGGCGCTCTCCCGCAGCGCATGGCGCAGGGCCTCGTCGAAGGACTGTCGCAGGACCCCCGCCACATGGGCCGAATAGGCGTCAATGGCGGCCCATTGGACATCTCGCGGCACCTCGGCCCTGGCGGCGACAAAACGGATGAGCTTTTGACCATCGCGCGCCCGCTCCACGGCACCGCGCACCGACCGGTGCAGGCCACCGCCGGCCGGCGGTGCCGGGATTGGGGCTGCGGCCGGCTTGGCGCGCCAGCCCACTTTCTTGGGCGAGCGGCGGGGCAGGGGCGACGGCGGCCGGGGCGGCGCGGGCAGGAGATTGGTGGGCGCCGGCCACGGCTGCATCCAAGAGGGAACAGCAGCGCGCTTCATATGGAAATAGAGCTGTGCCGTCAGGAAGGCATCCTGGAACGCATCATGCTGCTCGGCTTGCGATCCAAGGCCGAGCCGGCTGACGCAGGACGAAAGCTTGGCCGAGTGGCCGGGCCAGTGCCCCTGAGCCGCCTGCATGGTGCAGAAGACCCGCTTTTCTATGGGGCTCCGCTCTGCCTTTCTCAGCTCGCGCGCGACATAATGCATGTCGAAAACGGCGTTGTGCATGACCAGGCAGTCAGCCCAATCGAGCCAGTCCCGAACCTCGTCCGCTTCCTCCGCGAACAGGGGCTGGAAGCGCAGAAGCCAATCATCCCAGCCGTGGACCGCCTGTGCGCCGGGATGGGAATCCTTGCGCGGGTCGTAGACGCGGTAGACGTGATCCACATAGGTTCCGCGGTCGAAGCGGATCGCGGCGAGGGCGATGAGTTTGTCGTAAGGCAGGACACCCGTGGTTTCGGTGTCGAGTACGATGATGCGTTGATGTGGCATGTGCCCCCAGCCGTTTTGACGAAATCATGGGGTCGGCAATCACAGATTGTCCAGATCGTTCGGCACACAGCTCACACGCCGGACTTTGCGTCGCGGGGTGGAAGGCGCGGAGAGTGTGGGGAATGATAATGGTACAGGTGGGTGGGCTCGAACCACCGACCTCCGGTGCCACAGACCGGCGCTCTAACCAACTGAGCTACACCTGCGAACCTTCTGTGCGCCAGGGGCACTGAAGAGAGAGCGGAACCTACTCGGGACGTTTCGGCATTTCAAGGGGGCAGCGTGGATTGTCCAGCGCCGTTTTACGCTTTCCTGCCGCCGGAAAGCCGACGGCTCGGCGCATCTTCCGCACAGGCCGCATCCGGGCCTGCCGCCTCCGCGTGCGGAACGGAATCCCGTGCGGAACGGAATCCGCCGGCGATCATGCGCGTCGCGGCGGCGCGTGCTAGCTTGAGCTTGGCTGGCGATGTCCAGGATTTTTCATACGACAAAGCGTCACGATTGACGGCGGGAAATAAAAACTTAAACAAAATCTACCCGATCGGGGGAATTATGGGGGGAGGTAATGAAATACACGTTTACCAGTCTCTGGTTTGCTTTGTCCTGTCTGCTGATGATCGCTGCACCCGCGCATGCGGCAGGAAAACAGGATTTCGTGCTTGTGAACAAAACCGGCTATGACATCAGCCACGTCTATGTCTCGCCCGTGAAGTCCGATGACTGGGAAGAGGACGTTCTCGGCAAGGACCTTCTGGAAGACGGCGATACTTGGACAATCAAGTTTAATCGCAAGACGAGCGCCTGCAAATGGGACCTGAAAGTGGTCTATGACGACGATGATTCGACCGCGGTGTGGCAGAATATCGATTTGTGCAGCGTGTCCAAGATTACGATTCGTTATAATCGCAAATCGGATACCACAAGCGCCACGTTCGATTGAGCCACCGTCGGCTGCGTTTTGAGCCCCGCCCCCCAAAGGGCGGGGCTTTGTTGTTTGGGCCGCGAGATCAGGCCGAGGGCGGCTCGGCCACATCGGGGGCGGGCGCGTAGATCTTGCCGCCGCCGTCGCGGAACTTCTTCGACATCTCCTCCATGCCGGCCTCGGCTTCTGCCCGGGCGATATCACCGGCTTCGATCTTCAGCTCCTGGCTGATTTTCATGGAGCAGAATTTCGGCCCGCACATGGAGCAGAAATGCGCCACCTTGGCGCCTTCCGCCGGCAAGGTTTCATCGTGAAAGGATTCCGCCGTCTCCGGGTCCAGGGAGAGCGCGAACTGGTCGCGCCAGCGGAACGAGAAGCGGGCCCGGGAGAGCGCATCGTCGCGGATGCGCGCGGCCGGGTGGCCTTTTGCAAGATCGGCCGCATGGGCAGCGATCTTGTAGGAGATCACGCCGGTCTTCACATCGTCCCGATTGGGCAGGCCGAGATGCTCCTTCGGCGTCACGTAGCAGAGCATGGCGGTGCCAAACCAGCCGATCATGGCCGCGCCGATGGCCGAGGAGATGTGGTCATAGCCGGGCGAAATGTCCGTCACCAACGGGCCTAACGTATAGAAGGGCGCCTCGTGGCAGACCTTAAGCTGCTTTTCCACATTCTCGCGGATGAGGTGCAGCGGCACATGGCCGGGGCCCTCGATCATCACCTGAACATCATGCTTCCAGGCGATTTCGGTGAGTTCGCCCAGCGTCTCCAACTCGGCGAACTGAGCGGCGTCATTGGCGTCGGCGATGGAGCCGGGGCGCAGACCATCGCCGAGCGAGAAGGCGACGTCGTATTGGGCGAGGATCTCGCACAATTCTTCGAAATGCTCGTAGAGGAAGCTCTCCTTGTGGTGCGCGAGGCACCATTTGGCCATGATGGAGCCGCCACGCGAGACGATGCCGGTGACGCGGTTGGCGGTCAGCGGCACATAGGCGAGGCGCACGCCGGCGTGGACGGTCATATAGTCCACGCCCTGCTCGGCCTGCTCGATCACCGTGTCGCGGAAGATCTCCCATGTGAGGTCCTCGGCGACGCCATTCACCTTCTCCAGCGCCTGGTAGATGGGCACCGTGCCGATGGGGACCGGGGCATTGCGGATGATCCATTCGCGGATGGTGTGGATGTTCTTGCCGGTGGACAGGTCCATCACCGTGTCGCCGCCCCAGCGGATCGCCCACACCAGCTTGTCCACCTCCTCGGCAACCCCCGAGGTGACGGCGGAATTGCCGATATTGGCATTGATCTTCACCAGGAAGTTCCGGCCGATGGCCATCGGCTCGGTTTCGAGATGGTTGATGTTGTTGGGGATGATGGCGCGGCCGCGCGCCACTTCCTCGCGCACGAATTCCGCGGTGATGTCGGTGGGAATGGCCGAGCCGAGGCCCATGGCCTTGTGGTGCGGGTGGGCGCCGCCATTGGCCCGCGCGAGATTTTCGCGGGCGGCCACATATTCCATTTCGGCGGTGATGATGCCGGCGCGGGCATAGGCCATCTGGGTCGGACGCTTGCCGGGCTTGGCCTTCAGGGGCTTCCTGCCGGTGCGGTCGAAGGCGGGCAGGTGGCTGGTCTGGCCCGGCTTCAGGCCATCGTCTTCCGGCTTCTGCGCGCGCCCTTCCACTTCCTCGACATCGCCGCGTTCCAGCACCCAACTGCGGCGCAGCTCCGCGAGGCCTTTGGTCAAATCGATCAGGGCGGCGGGGTCGGTATAGGGGCCGGAGGTGTCATAGACGCGGACCGGACGTTCGGCCGGATCGGAGAGGCTGATCTCCCGCATCGCCACCTGCACGTCGGGACGATCGGCGGGGATGAACACCTTGCTGGACTGGAGCAGGGGGCCTGTCGTCACCTTCAGGGATGAGGTGGAGGCTTCGTCGAGCATACGGATCTCCTTCAAGCTCGCGCTTCAAATGAGATCCGGGAATTCGAGCTTAGGAGACGGGTGGCTCCGATTGGGATTCGCAGGCGAATCGTGGCGGAGGCCTATTCCGATCCCTTCGCCGGCATGACCCGGATCAGGTTCGAAGGGTCATCGCGGCGCCGGTGGTCGTGACGACCGAGCCGGAAGGCGATCTCTCAGCCCCCTCGCGGGGCTCCCCTTGGAATACGTCCACAGTGGGCAGCCGATTGATCCATGTCAACGCTGCGACGCACGCGGCAGATGCTGCGACGCAACACGTATTTGTGTGCGTGGGTCGCACCGACTTGGCGCAGTCGGCATGACATTTGACGAATGAGTGCCTAAATCTGACGGAACAATGCGGAACACCCACGGAGAAGCGGAGAGATGCGCCAGTATCACGACCTTCTTCTGCGCATTCTCGCTGAAGGCGCCCGCAAGGAAGACCGCACCGGCACCGGCACGCTCTCCGTGTTCGGCCATCAGATGCGCTTCGATCTGGCCCAAGGGTTTCCCTTGGTCACCACCAAGAAACTGCACCTCAAATCCATCGTCCACGAGCTTCTGTGGTTCCTGGCGGGCGATACAAACATCAGATATCTCAAGGAAAACGGCGTTTCCATCTGGGACGAATGGGCGGACGCGAACGGCGATCTCGGCCCCGTCTATGGTCATCAGTGGCGCTCCTGGCCGACCCCCGAAGGCGGGGTGATCGACCAGATCGCCCAAGTGGTGTCCGATATAAAACGCACTCCGGATTCCCGCCGCCTGATCGTAACCGCCTGGAACCCGGCCGATGTTCCGAAGATGGCGCTGCCGCCGTGCCACTGCCTGTTCCAGTTCTACGTGGCGGATGGCAAGCTTTCGTGCCAGCTCTATCAGCGCTCCGCGGACGTGTTTCTAGGCGTTCCTTTCAATATTGCGTCCTATGCCCTGCTCACCGCCATGGTGGCGCAAGTGACGGGCCTGAAGGCTGGCGATTTCGTCCATACGCTCGGCGATGCGCACCTCTATTCCAATCATATGGACCAGGTCCACGAGCAACTTTCCCGCCCCCTTCGGCCTTTGCCGCGTCTGGTGCTGAACCCGGAGATCCGCGATATCTTCGCATTCCGCTATGAGGATGTGTTGATCGAGGATTATAATCCTCATCCTGGCATAAAGGCGCCCGTCGCCGTCTGATGTCCGCTGTCACGGGCTTGTGTAACGCTACGTCGTAACTTTGGCGCCGAGGTCCGCATATCTTGAGTGATCACGAGAGAGCGGACCCATGCCCCTGTTTCACGAACGCAATGGCAAGTTCAGCCCGGAACTGACGCTGACTCTTCTTGGCGCGGCGGTGCCGGTGCTCTGGTTGGCGGGCCGTGCGCTTGCGGGCGATCTTGGCGGGCGTCCGGTGGCGGCGGCGATTAATTTCACCGGCCTGTGGGCGATCCGGTTCCTCCTCCTGAGCCTTGCCGTAACCCCGGTGCGGCGGCTGTTCCACTGGCCGAAACTGGTTCTCGCCCGGCGAAACATCGGCCTCGCGGCTTTGTTTTACGCCGCATTGCATCTCGGTTTGTTCGTTGTGGATCAAGGCTATAGCGTCTCTGCGGCGGCGCGCGAGATCATCCTGCGTTTCTATCTCACCATCGGCGCCGTGGCGGTCGCGCTGCTGCTGGCGCTGGGCGCAACCTCGTTCGACCGAATCATCCGCCGCATGGGCGCAAAGCGCTGGAATGCCTTGCACGCCAGCGTCTATGCCGTCGCCATTCTCGCGGTTGCCCATTTCATCATCCAGTCGAAGCTGGACGTCACGCAAGCGATGATCATGGGCGGCCTGCTTATCCTCCTGTTCGTGTATCGCATCATTTTCCACCTCACAAACCGTGTGGGACCAATGCTTTTCGCGGTCCTGGCAGGGGTGAGCGCGATACTGACCGCGCTCGGGGAGGTCGCCTTCTACGGGCTGTTCACGGGCATCGACCCCTGGCTGGTGGCGATGGCCAATCTCCAGCCGCAATATGGGGTGAGCCCAGCCCTGTGGGTGCTCGCCACGGGCCTTGCCGTGGCGGCGGCAGCCGGTGTGCGGCAGGTCTTCTTCCCACCTGCAAAGGCCGCGCGCGGCAAAGGATCGGCTGCGAAGGCCTCGCCCGCGGCCGCCACGGCATCCCGCTCGAGCCTCGCCGGCTGAGGCCGCGCCCGTTCCGGCGTAGACGGTGATCGGCTAAGTTAGCCAGGCGGTGGATTGTAACCGCGTGAACGCTTCGGGGGCGGGTGATGAACGCAACGATCAAGCGCGCGCTGTGGTGGATCTGCCTGTGCATGGCGCCCCTGGTCCTCGCCGGGATGGAACTGTTCCACCCGGCCGGTTTCACGCAAAGCCCGGGCATGTATGCCTATCTCTGCACCTCCCAGCCCTACGATCCCCGCCATTGGGCGCTGGGCTATTTCGGACCGACCTGGTGGTTCACCATGCACATGATCCAGCTTCCCATGCTGGGGCTGGTGTCGATCGGGCTCTGGATGGCGGTAGAGGGGATGGAAGAGGGGATGTCCTGCATCCTGGCCTGGGTGTCGCGCGTCGCCACCTTCGTATTCCTGATCTGCTACACGGCGCTCGATTCCATCGGCGGCATCGGGCTCGGCCGCAGCATGCTGAACATCGAGGCCATGCGCGCGGCCGGAACCCTGACGCCGGAGCAGGAGCAGGGGGCAATCGCGTTGCTCAATGCCGATTGGGTCGACCCTTGGGTCGGCGGTGTTGGGTCCCTCATCAGCCTGACGGGTTCCTGGATGATCCTGCTGGCCGCTGTGAGCGTGGCTCTCGCGCTGCACCTCACGCGCCGCGCGCCCTGGCCGGCGCTGGTTCTGCTGGTGGCGTTCGGCTGGGAGATCCAGCTCTCCCATGCAAGCCCGCATGGGCCCATCGGCTTCCTGTTGCTGGCGGTGGCCGCCGCCTGGATCCGTCTTGCCGGGGGCGCAGTGCCCGCGAGCCGACGCCTCGCACCGGCGTAGTCCTATGCCGCGAGGGCCTGCTCCAGTCGCGCCAAGGCTTGCTGCGGGTCGGCGCGGGGCCAATCCGGCATCTGATGGCGGAACCAGGTTTCCTGACGCTTCGCATAGCGCCTGGTATCATTCCGGCCCTCCGCAATCGCCTCGGCGCGATCGAGTTCGCCCGCCAGATGGCGCATCAGCGGTGGGACACCGCAGGCCTTGAGCAAGGGTCGTTCCGGGGCCAGAACGCGGGCCGCGAGCAACTCAACTTCCGAAAGGCCGCCGCGTTCGATCATCTCATCGAACCGGCGGTCGATCTGGCGCCGCAGCGTCTCGCGGTCGAGATGCAGGACCAGCCGCACCAGGCCGTCTGGGGGGAGCACTGGGGCCTGGGCGGTGCGCTGCCAGGCGCTGAGCGAGCGACCCGTTGCCTCGAACACTTCGAGAGCGCGCAGAATTCTCTGCCGGTCGTTGGGGGCGAGGCGGAACGCGGTTTCGGGGTCGAGGGTTGCAAGGCGGCTGTGCAGGACCGGTGCGGCCTCGCCCTCGGCGGCCGCCCGGATTGCTGCCCTCACCTGCGGCGGGATTGCCGGAATTGCGGCCAGTCCCTCTGTCAGTGCGCGAAAATAGAGGCCGGTTCCGCCGATGACGATGGGCAGCCGTCCATCGGCCCGGGCGGTCGCGATGGCTTGTGTGGCTTCGGCGAGCCAGTGACCGACGGAATAATCGTCGGCCGCATCCACATGGCCGTAGAGCCGATGGGTGACCCTTGCTTCCTCCTCGGGGCTGGGGCGCGCGGTGAGAATGCGCAGATCGCCGTAAACCTGCATGGAATCAGCATTGATCACGGTTCCGCCCATGCGTTCAGCAAGGGCAAGCGCGACCGCGGACTTGCCGCTCGCTGTGGGACCTGCGATGAGCACCGCGGACGATTTCAAGCTTTCCTCATTGGATAGACCATGGTGTATGTCGCGACACTTATCGCAAATCCTGCTCACGCGGACTTAACGCGCGACCTCGTCCATGCGGCGCGCGCCGTGTTGCCCGGTGCGGAGGAGGAGCGGATCCTGGCCCCTGGCGTGGCCGTGGACATCCCCTTCGACCCTGAACTCGGCGCCGATGCTCATGCTCTCGCGGACGAACTGCGGGCAGTGCTTTCCGGTGCGCCGGTGGATGTGGTGGTGCAGCTTGCCGCGGCAAGGCGCAAGCGGCTGTTCATTGCCGACATGGATTCCACCATGATCGGGCAGGAATGCATCGACGAGCTTGCCGATGTCATCGGCATCAAGGCCTATGTCGCCGAGATTACCGAGCGGGCCATGCGTGGCGAAATCGCCTTCGAACCGGCGCTGCGCGAGCGCGTCGCCCTGCTCAAGGGTCTCGCCACCCGTGTGGTGGACGACGTGCTGAGCAGCCGCATCTCGTTGACACCCGGCGGCGCAGAGCTGGTGGCCACGATGAAAGCCAACGGCGCCTATACTGCGCTGGTGTCGGGCGGCTTCACCTTGTTCACCGAGGCGGTCGCCGGCCTGCTCGGTTTCGACGAGAACCGGGCGAATCGCCTGGTGATTGAGGCAGATGCGTTCGCCGGGCTGGTCGAGGAGCCCATCCTCGGGCGCGACGCCAAAACCGCGGCCCTCATCGAATTGCGCGACCGGCTGCATCTGTCTCCGTCCGAAACCCTGGCGGTGGGCGACGGGGCGAACGATCTTGGCATGCTCGGCGAAGCCGGTCTCGGGGTGGCGTTCCATGCCAAGCCCAAGGTCGCGCAGGCCGCACACGCCCGCATCGACCATGGGGATCTCACCGCGCTGCTCTATCTCCAGGGCTATTCGGCGGAAGAGATCCGTCATCCCTGATCGTGCGTCGGGATAAAAAAGGCCCGGCATTGCCGGGCCTTTGTGTTTTTGCGGGAGAGCGTTCAGTTCAAGGGAATGGCCTGGAACTGCACTTGGCCGTCGGAGTCCGAAACCAGCAGGAGCACCGATTTCTTGCCGTCCTTCTTGAGCCCGTCCACGCGCTTTTGCACATCTTCCGGACTGGACACGGTCTCCTGGGCCACTTCCACCAGGACCTGACCGGGCTTCAGGCCCTTTTCCGAAGCGGGCGAGTTGCGGTCCACGTTCAGGATCACCACGCCCTTGACCGTGTCCTTGATCTTGAAGCGCTTGCGCAGCTCATCGCTCATGGGTGCCAGCTCCAGGCCGAGCGCTTTCTTTGCCTCCGGCTTTGCCATGTCGCCGGGGGGCTTGGAGGCCGCAGCCGCCGCCTTCTCGTCGTCCGGCATACGCGCGATCTTCAGGCGCAAGGTCTCTTCCTTGCCCTTGCGCAGGACCACCACGTCCACGTCCTTGTCGACCGCCGTATCGGCGACGATCCGGGGCAGGTCACGCATCTCCTTGACGTCCTTGCCGTCGAAGCGGATCACCACGTCGCCGGCCTTGAGGCCGGCCTTGGCGGCCGGGCCGCCGTCGCTGACGCCGCCCACCAGCGCGCCGCGCGATTTGCCAAGGCCAAGGGTCTCGGCGATCTCGTCAGTGACCGTCTGGATGCGCACGCCGATCCAGCCGCGCCGGACTTCCTTGAACTGCTCGAGCTGGGCGATCACAGGCGTGGCAGTGGAGGAGGGGACGGCGAAGCCGATGCCGATGGAGCCGCCGGAGGGGGAGATGATCGCCGTATTGATGCCGATTACTTCGCCGTCCATGTTGAACAGCGGCCCGCCGGAATTGCCGCGGTTGATGGCCGCGTCGGTCTGCAGGAAATTGTCGTAAGGCCCGGCATTGATGTTGCGGTTTCGCGCGGACACCACGCCGACCGTCAGCGTGCCGCCGAGGCCGAACGGATTGCCGATGGCCATCACCCAGTCACCGACCCGCATCTTGTCGGAATCGCCAAACTTAACGAATGTCAACGGCTTTTCGGGCTTCACCCGCAGGAGCGCGAGGTCGGTCTTGGTGTCCCGGCCAACCAACTCCGCCTTCAACTTCGAGCCATCGTTGAAATTGGCATAGATCTCGTCGGCGTCGGCGATGACGTGGTTGTTGGTCACGATCAGGCCGGAGGGATCGATGACGAAGCCCGAGCCGAGCGACGATACCTTGCGCGAGCGGCCGTTTTCACGTCCGTCACCGTTCTCTCCGTCCTGCTGCTGGCGGCGCTTGAAGAATTCGTCGAAGAAATCCTCAAACGGCGATCCTGGCGGCAATTGTGGGGTCGTTACGCTGCGCGAGGGCGCCACGTTCTGCGAGGTGGAGATGTTCACCACCGCATCCATGACCTTTGCAGCCACGTCGGCGACGCTATCAGGGCCTTTGCCGGATGCAGCCAGTGCAGGCACCGTGAAGGCCAGCGGCAGGCTCATCGCGAAGGCGAGCAGCGGCATCTTGAGCGCGGGCGAAAAACGCGCGGATAGGAAGCGAGCGGACATGAAGCGGGCGAACATGGCCTCTCCTTGGGACAGGGCGAACGGAAAACCCAGGCAAAGGCCGCATGCGACCTAAAGGAACTAAGGCCTCGCCTGCCAATGCGGCGGAAACGCGACGCCTGCCCGTCTATGCCGCGGAGTTTATCCCCGTACCAGCCAGACGATGAGGACACCGACCGCGCCCGCGACCAGCCCCGCGATGCGCACGGGCGCTTCGGGCGCCTGCAATACGGCCTTTATCGCGCTGCGCCACGCCGCCGGGAAGGCGGCGAGGCAGAGGCCCTCGATGACGAGGACCAGACCAAGGGCGGCAACCAGATCGCGCATCGACCCCCGCGCCGCGATCAGCGCGCGGGCGCGGGTTGCGCCGGGGCGGCGGTCGCGCCGGCGACGGGTGCAGGCACAGGCTTTCCGCCATTGCCGAACGGATCGACGAAATAGCGGAAGAAGCTTGAATCCGGGCTTATCAGCAGGCGGGTGTCGCCGGGCTTGAGGCTCGCTTCATACGCCTGCATCGAGCGATAGAAGGCGAAGAAGTCCGGGTCGCGCCCGAACGCATCGGCGAAAATGGCATTGCGCTCAGCATCGCCTTGACCGCGCAGCTGCTCGCCACGCGACGTCGCCTCCGCCACCACGATGGTTGCCTCCCGCTCGGCGCGCGAGCGCAGCCGCTGGGCGGCTTCCGCACCCTGCGCCCGGATTTCGGCCGCTTCGCGCTGACGCTCCGTCTGCATGCGCTGGAACACCGCCTGACTGTTCGCTTCCGGCAAGTCGGCGCGGCGGATGCGCACGTCGACGACGGTGATGCCGAAGTTGGAGGCTTCGCGATTCACCTGCTCGGCGATGCGTCGCATCAGCCCTTCGCGCTCGTCGCGCACGACACGGGTGAAGGTGCTTTCTCCCAGCACGCGGCGCAGCGACGAGTTGAGGATGGTCGCGAGCCGCGAGTTGGCTCCCTCGATCGTGCCCACCGCCTGATAGAAGCGCAGCGGATCGGAGATGCGGTAGCGCGCGAACGCATCCACCACCAGGCGCTTCTGGTCAGAGGCGATCACTTCCTGGGACGGATTTTCAAGGTCCAGGATTCGCTTGTCCAGATAGACCACGCTGTCGATGAACGGGATCTTCCAGTGAAGCCCGGGACTGGTGATGGGCGTCAGCGGATCGCCCAGGCGCAACACCAGCGCTTGCTGGGTCTGGTTGACGATGAAGGCCGAGGAATAGAGGCCGATCAGCACCAGCGCCGCGATGACGGCGAGGACGCCGCCGAGAACGGGATTTTTCATCGGGCGGCTCCTTGGGGCTGGGTGGTGCCCTGGGGCGCCGTCGATCTGCGTCCGATGTCGCCGAGCGGCAACACCGGGACCACGCCGGAGTCGCGTGAGGTGGCGTTCTGCTCCACCAGCACCTTGTCCATTCCGCCGAGCACGCGCTCCATGGTTTCGAAATACATGCGCTGGCGAGTCACGTCCTTCGCCTTCACATATTGCTCATAAATGCTGAGGAAGCGGTCGGCTTGGCCGCGTGCTTCCACCACGGTGCGCTCGCGATAGGCCTGAGCGGCGTTGTCGATCTGCGCTGCCTGTCCGCGCGCCTCGGGGAGGACGCGGTTGGCATAGGTCTGGGCTTCGTTCTGGGCGCGCTCGGCATCGGCGCGGGCGGCCTGGACGTCGCGGAAGGAATCGATGACCTGGGAGGGCGGATCCACCTTCTGCATCTGCACCTGGGTGATCTGCACACCCGCGCCATAGCTGTCGAGGGTGCGCTGCATGAGGTCGTGCACGTCCTGCTCGATGGTCTGGCGGGCGCCGGTGAGGATCGGCTGGATATTGGTGCGGCCGATGACCTCGCGCATGGCGCTTTCCGCCACCGCCTTGATGGTGCCTTCGGGGTTCTGCACGTTGAACAGGTACTTCTCAGCGTTGCTGATGACCCAGAACACAGCGAAATCCACATCCACGATGTTTTCGTCGCCGGTGAGCATCAGGCTCTCCTCGGGAACGTCGCGCATCACGGTGCTGCTGCGGCGAGGGTCGTCGGTCAGACGCATGCCGATGTCGAGGCGGTTCACGCGTGTCACCTTGGGCGTCACCACGGTCTCGATCGGATAGGGCAGATGGTAATTCAGGCCCGGTTGGGTGATCTCGACGAACCGGCCAAAGCGCAGCACGACGCCTTGCTCGTCGGGCTCGACCCGGTAAAAGCCCGAGAGCAGCCAGCCAGCCACCACGAGGGCGACAATAAGAATGGCGCCCTTCGTTCCCATGGAACCCGGCAACATGTTCTTGAGGCGGTCCTGACCGCGCCGGATCAGGTCCTCAATATCCGTTGGCGTTGGTCCCGAAGAGGACGGTCCCGTACCCCAGGGACCGCGCGGCCCGCTTCCCCATGGGCCACCGCCCTGATTCTTCCACGACATACGCCGTCTCCTGTTGGAGCGCCTCATAGGCGGTCCATCACAATCGAAACCGCCCGCGTCGAAGCTCCAACGACTCGCAACAAGGGCGAGCGGGTACCAGCCGACCGGCATCGGGTTATAGAAAGGCACGCGCCACGTTTCAACGCAGCGCGTGCTTCACAATAGGGTCAGATAGGGAGCCTATCGATCTTACGCAACGGGAGTTCCGACAGCTCCGGTGCGGTCGCCTGCATTCTGAACGCGACTGGGTGCCGCATGACCGCGGTAATAATCCAGGACAAAAAGACGGATGGCGGAAGAAAGATTGCCCTGGGTGCGCGACGAATCAATGGTTGCGACGAGGTCGGATAACGTCAGACGCCTGCCGCTCGCGATTTCCTTCAGGGCATCCCAGAAGGCATCCTCAAGGCTGACACTGGTTTTATGACCGGCGATCACGATGGATCTTTTGACCACGGGGCTTTTCATGTGTTTTCCCTCTTCGTGAGCAGGTGACCCTCCAGGCGCAAGGCTTCATCCCGCTTCTTCGCGGCTTCAGCTTCCCGCTCAGCCTTGGTGCGTCCGAACCGAATTCGGTTCTCGGCGGCCTCAGCTTGCGCCTCACTACGCGCACGATCTTTTCGCACGCGCCGAAGATTCACGATCTTGCTCACTTCAAGCCTCGACAAGCGGCGTGGTTCCCCCCAAACCGAGCCGAGCTCTTCAAGCCTCACGCGCAAGACACACACCGTGTCGTTCCGCTCGATAGCTCGATCAGGCGAGTTCGCACCTGATACACGGCGAACCTATGGCAAATTATACCAGATCGGCCCTCCCCTGCTACCGCCCTGTAACTATTTTACCATCGTTGCGGGCTCGGCGGGGTGAAATGCTGTGCTAGAAGCCACGTCGCTCCCAGATATTGGCGACAGGGGACCCCTCATCATGACAGCGACCCGTACCGAAACAGACACTTTCGGCCCCATCGAGGTGCCGGCCGACCGCTATTGGGGCGCGCAAGCGCAACGCTCTCTGGGTAATTTCAAGATCGGCTGGGAGCGCCAGCCGCTACCGATCGTGCGCGCCCTCGGCATCGTCAAGCGTGCGGCGGCCGAGACCAACATGGGACTTGGCCGGCTCGATCCGGCGCTCGGCGCCGCGATCATCCAGGCGGCGCAGGAAGTGATCGAGGGAAAGCTCGACGATCACTTTCCCCTGGTGGTTTGGCAGACCGGCTCAGGCACTCAGTCCAACATGAATGCCAACGAGGTCATCTCGAACCGGGCGATCGAAATCCTCGGGGGTGAACGCGGCTCCAAGAAGCCGGTCCACCCCAACGACCACGTCAACATGAGCCAGTCGTCCAACGACACCTATCCCACCGCCATGCATGTGGCATGCGCCGAAGAGATCGTGCATCGCCTGCTGCCGGCCCTCAGCACGCTGCACGCGGCCCTGGACGCCAAGGCGAAGGCATGGTCCTCGATCATCAAGATCGGACGCACCCACACTCAGGACGCGACGCCGCTTACGCTTGGGCAGGAATTTTCCGGCTATGCGCAACAGGTCGGCAACGCGATCGCGCGGCTCGAATCCACCTTGCCGGGGCTGATGCAGCTCGCCCAGGGCGGCACCGCGGTCGGCACCGGCCTCAATGCGCCGGTCGGCTTTGCGGAAAAGGTGGCGGAACAGATCGCCGAAATTACCGGATTGCCGTTCACCAGTGCGCCGAACAAGTTCGAGGCCCTAGCGGCGCACGACGCCATGGTGTTCTCCCACGGAGCCATCAATTCGGCGGCTGCGGCCCTGTTCAAGATCGCCAACGACATCCGCCTGCTCGGCTCCGGTCCGCGTTCGGGTCTCGGCGAGCTGTCGCTGCCGGAGAACGAGCCGGGCTCGTCGATCATGCCGGGCAAGGTCAATCCCACGCAGTGCGAGGCCATGACCCAGGTGTGCGTGCAGATCTTCGGCAACAATGCCGCGCTCACTTTCGCCGGCAGCCAGGGCCATTTCGAACTGAACGTTTACAATCCTGTGATGGCCTACAACTTCCTGCAGTCGGTACGGCTGATGGCCGATGCGGCCAACTCGTTCACCGAGCATTGCGTGGTCGGCATCGTGCCCCGCGAGGACAATATCAAGGCGGCGCTTGAGCGGTCTTTGATGCTGGTCACCGCCCTGGCCCCGAAGATCGGCTATGATAATGCGGCCAAGATCGCCAAGACCGCGCACAAGAACGGCACCACCTTGCGCGAGGAGGCCGTTGGCGGGGGCTATGTCACCAACGAGGAGTTCGACGCCGTGGTGCGGCCCGAGCAGATGATCTCGCCGGGCTGAGCCGGGTTTCGACAAAAACGCGGGCCGCGCCCTGCGCGACCCGCTGCGGAGAAGGGGCAACCATGGGCAATCGGACCGTTGCGATTGACGATCTGCATCCGACGCAACTGACCTTGGGCATGTCCGAGGTCGCGCGCCGCGCCAAGCGCATGGCCGGCCTCGACCCGGACGACCTGGAAGAGCTCATCCGCAAGCGGCCGGTCCCCTGTGTCATCGGCCCCGGGGGCCGCCTCTATATGATCGACCATCATCATTTGTGCCGGGCGCTGCTGCTGTGCGGCCGCACCACAGTGACCCAGGACCTCTCGGCGACACTCGATTGGTCACACATGGACGTTGACGCGTTCTGGCCCGCCATGGATCGCGCCGGGATGTGTTGGCCCATCGATGCCGACGGAAACCGGCGGCCCTATGTGCGCATCCCCCATCATGTGCGCGACCTCACCGACAATCCCTGGCGGACCCTCGCCCGCGGGGTGCGCGGAACCGCTTTTCGCGACGATGACGACACCCCCTTCAAGGAATTCATGTGGGGCGAGTATTTTCGCACCTTCATGAGCAAGCGTCTCATCGAGACCAGCCTGGATCTGGCCGAGAACCTCGCCCTCAAGCTGGCGCTGCTCGAAGAGGCGCAGGACCTTCCCGGCTATATGGGCAAGGGAAAATAGCGCGAGCGAAGATGCCACCCGGCCATGCAGCACGTCGACGATGCCGCATGGATTAAAGTGTCCCAAGATCGCCTCAACCGCTGATCCGTCCGAGGAGCCATTCCATGTCCTGCATCCGCGCCACCGCCGATCGCGTGAAGATCCCCTCCCTGATGCTGCTGGTGGCCCTTGTACTGGCCGGCTGCGGCGTAAACGCCATTCCGACCGAGGAAGAGCGCGCCAAGGCGGCCTGGAGCGAAGTGCTCAACCAATATCAGCGCCGCTCCGACCTCATCCCCAATCTCGTGGAGACGGTGAAGGGATATGCGGCGCAGGAGAAGGATGTCCTGACTTCGGTGGTGGAGGCGCGTGCCAAGGCCACCTCGATCCGCGTGGATGCCTCCACCATTACCGATCCCGCCCAGTTCAAGCAGTTTCAGGACGCCCAGGCGCAGCTCTCCGGTGCGCTGGGCCGGCTGATCGCCATATCGGAAGCCTATCCGGACTTGAAGTCGAACCAGAACTTCCTGGCGCTCCAGTCGCAGATCGAGGGCACCGAGAACCGCATCGCTGTGGCGCGCCGCGATTATATCGAGGCGGTCCGCGTCTATAATACCGAGCTGCGGACCTTCCCCGGCTCGATCTGGGCGGCCACGCTGTATCGTGCGAACAAGCCCATGGAGACCTTCACGATTTCCGAGCAGCAGATGCAGGTGCCCAAAGTGAAATTCAACTGACGCCGGCTGGGCGCAGCGTCATGGGCATGAAATGGAACTCGGCCTTGGCGGACGCCCCACCCTCGGTGAGGCGTATCCTGGCGGGCCTGGCGCTGTGCGTGGTTCTGCTGGCCATGGCAGGGACGGCGTGGGCTGAACTCACCTTTCCCCCACTCACCGGCCGCGTCGTGGACGCTGCCGGCATCCTCGATGCCGCGACCGTCCAAGACCTCGACGCCAAGCTCGCGGCGCAGGAGGCCAAGGTGACGGACCAGTTCGTCGTCGCCACCGTGCCATCGCTCCAGGGCACGGAGATCGAGGATTATGCGAACCGCCTGTTCCGTTTCTGGAAGATCGGGCAGGCCCGCAAGAACAATGGCGTGCTGCTGCTGGTCGCCCCCGCGGAACGCAAGGTTCGCATCGAGGTCGGGTATGGGTTGGAGGGCATCCTGACAGACGCGGTCGCGAGCACCATCATTCGGACCGCAATCGTCCCCCCGTTCCGGGCCGGGAACATGCCGGCTGGAATCGTCGCTGGCGCGGACGCGATTCTCGAGATTCTCAACCTTGATCCGGAGGAGGCGAGGGCGCGTGCCCGTGGGGCGGCGCCCCAGGCCGGACTGAGCGAGGACGACTGGATCCAGATCGTGATCTTCGTAATCATGGTTCTGCTTTTCATCTATTTCGTCTCGCGCGGATCGGGCGGCGGTCGCGGAATGGGTGGGCGCCGGCGCGGCGTGTTCGTGCCGGGCCCGATCTCCGGCGGGTGGGGTGGTGGCTCGGGTGGCGGCGGGGGCGGATTCTCCGGCGGCGGGGGATCGTCCGGCGGCGGCGGCGCCTCGGGAGGATGGTGAGATGAACCAGGCAGATTCGACGCCGAGGACAGCGGGACGAGGGCCGTGCGGCCTCGACGCCGCCGAACTGGCCCTGGTCACCGAAGCCATTGCCAGTGCGGAGCGGCGAACCTCTGCCGAGATTCGCGTCGCGGTTGCGTCGGCCCCTCTGGTTCATCCGGCGCTGTACCGGATTCTCTGGGCTGCGCTGGCGTCGCTGATTCTTCCCTGGGGAATCATTGCGTTCGCCTCCCTGCGGCCCGTGACGGTGCTGGCCACGCAGGCGGGATGCTTCATCCTGCTGAGCCTGCTGCTGACCTGGAAACCGCTTGGCTCACGCCTCGTGCCCCTGGCGGCGAAGCGCGGAACCGCCAGGGCGACCGCTCTTCACCTGTTCCATGCGCATGGCATCCACCAGACGATGGCCCGCAACGGGCTCCTCATCTTCGTGGCACCGCATGATCGGCTGGTGGAGCTGGTTGCGGATGAGGGGGTACAAGCCGCAATCCCTCGCGATGCTTGGATTTCCCTTTGCGGAGAGGTGGTCGAGAAGGCCGGTCGGGGCGCCTTGGGCGAGGGGCTCGCGGCAGCCGTTGAACGCGCCGGAGAACTCCTCGGGCCCCATTTGCCGGCCCATCCGCACGACCAAAACGAACTCTCGGACCGGGTCGTGATCGTATAAAGTATCGCGCGCGTGGCCTGCCGTGCGGGACATGCGCCAATGCTTGCAATAAAGCTGTCATGAAGCTTGCGAGCCCTTGACGCAGAGCGACTCTGCGGCTACACCACGCTCCACTTCCACGGCAGACGTTCGCGTCTGAGCGATTGAAGCAGCTTTCCCGGTATCCGGTGCGCTTCGATCAAATAGCCAAAAGCTCCCTGGAAGAGCACTGCGAGACAAGGGTGCACGATCGCGGCGCCAATCTCCGCAAGGAGATGGAGTGGCGTGATCCTCTGTCGCGAACGAAGCCTGGCGCTGTTGATTCAGCGTTACAAGCTTAGGCGTTTGCGGTGCCGCTGAGGGGCCTTGAGCCCTTCGGCGTCAAAACTGTTTTGTGGCGGCTTCGGCCGTTAAATCGTGGCGGTCCCCGAGGGGGTCGCAAAATTCATGGATGCGGCGAAAGCCGCAGGTCAGGACGAGGCGAAGGCGTACATGCCGACGATCAACCAGCTGATCCGGAAGCCGCGGGAAGCGCAGAAGGCGCGGGACAAGGCTCCTGCTCTTCAGTCGAGCCCGCAGAAGCGGGGCGTTTGCACCCGCGTCTACACCACGACCCCGAAGAAGCCGAACTCGGCGCTTCGTAAGGTCGCCAAAGTGCGGCTGACCAACAGCTACGAAGTGATCGGTTACATCCCCGGTGAGGGACATAACCTTCAGGAGCACTCGGTGGTCATGATCCGCGGCGGCCGCGTCAAGGATCTTCCCGGCGTGCGTTACCACATTCTCCGCGGCGTCCTGGATACCCAGGGCGTGAAGAACCGCAAGCAACGCCGTTCGAAGTACGGCGCGAAGCGGCCGAAGTGATCAGGGGAGCTTGAGCTATGTCTCGTCGTCATAAGGCCGAGCGCCGCGAAGTCATTCCTGACGCCAAGTACGGTAACCTCGTGCTGAGCCGCTTCATGAATTCCGTCATGCGTGATGGCAAGAAGTCGGTTGCTGAAAGCATCGTGTACGGCGCGCTCGACGTGGTCGAGTCCAAGGCCAAGCACGATCCGGTCGAGGTGTTCGTCACGGCGTTGGAAAACGTCGCGCCTGCAGTCGAAGTGCGGTCGCGCCGCGTCGGCGGCGCCACCTACCAGGTGCCCGTCGAGGTTCGTGTGGAGCGTCGCCAGACCCTGGCGATCCGTTGGCTCATCGCCTCGGCCCGCGCCCGCAATGAGAAGACCATGGTCGAGCGGCTCTCCGCAGAATTGCTCGATGCCGCGAACAATCGCGGCAACGCGGTTAAGAAGCGTGAAGATACGCACCGGATGGCGGAAGCCAACCGTGCCTTCTCTCATTATCGCTGGTGATCGGAGAGGACCTCAGTCATGCCGCGCCTTAACGCCATCGAGGACTACCGTAATTTCGGCATCATGGCCCACATTGATGCCGGCAAGACCACGACCACCGAGCGGATTCTCTATTACACCGGCAAGAGCCACAAGATCGGCGAAGTCCATGATGGCGCTGCCACCATGGATTGGATGACGCAGGAGCAGGAGCGTGGCATCACGATCACCTCTGCTGCGACGACCGCCTTCTGGAATGGCAAGCGCCTGAACATCATCGACACCCCGGGCCACGTCGACTTCACCATCGAAGTCGAGCGTTCGCTGCGTGTGCTCGATGGTGCGGTGTGCGTGCTTGACGGCAATCAGGGCGTCGAGCCCCAGACCGAAACCGTTTGGCGCCAAGCCGACAAGTACAACGTGCCCCGCATCGTGTTCGTCAACAAGATGGACAAGACCGGCGCCGACTTTTACCGCTGCGTCGAGATGATCATCGACCGCGTGGCCGGCAACCCCGTGTGCTGCCAGCTGCCGATCGGATCCGAAAACAATTTCAAGGGCATCATCGACCTCGTCCGCATGAAGGCGGTGGTTTGGGAAGACGAAGCCCTGGGCGCGAAGTTCCATGACGAGGAGATCCCTGCGGATCTCGCCGACAAGGCCGCCGAATATCGCAACAAGCTGGTGGAAGCCGCCGTCGAGCTCGACGACGACGCCATGGCAGCTTACCTCGACGGCACTGAGCCGGACGAAGCGACTCTCAAGTCGCTGATCCGTAAGGCCGTCGTGACCCGTAAGTTCAACCCGGTGTTCTGCGGCTCGGCGTTCAAGAACAAGGGCGTTCAGCCCCTGCTCGACGCAGTCGTCGACTTCCTGCCGAGCCCCATCGATCGTGGGGCGATCAAGGGTATCGACTTCAAGACCGAAGAAGACACGGTACGTATGCCGAACGATACGGACCCGCTGTCGGTCCTGGCGTTCAAGATCATGGACGACCCCTTCGTCGGTACCATCACCTTCTGCCGCGTCTATTCGGGCAAGCTCGAAACCGGCATGGGTCTGCTCAACTCCACCCGCGACAAGCGTGAGCGTGTCGGCCGGATGCTGCTGATGCATGCCAACAACCGCGAAGACATCAAGGAAGCCTATGCCGGTGACATCGTCGCGCTGGCGGGTCTGAAGGATGTGCGCACCGGCGATACGCTGTGCGACACCGTCAATCCGGTGATCCTTGAGAAGATGGAATTCCCGGAGCCGGTGATTGAGATCGCCATCGAGCCCAAGTCCAAGGCGGACCAGGAAAAGCTCGGCATCGCGCTCTCCAAGCTGGCGGCGGAGGATCCCTCCTTCCGCGTGTCGACCGATTTCGAAAGCGGCCAGACCATCCTCAAGGGCATGGGCGAACTGCACCTCGACATCAAGGTCGACATCCTGCGCCGGACCTACAAGGTGGACGCCAATATCGGCGCCCCCCAGGTGGCCTATCGCGAGACCATCACGAAGAAGACCGATGTTGACTACACCCACAAGAAGCAGACCGGCGGTACCGGCCAGTTTGCGCGGGTGAAGTTCACCGTCGAGCCGAACGAAGTGGGCAAGGGCTTCAGCTTCGAGAGCGTGATCGTCGGCGGTGCGGTGCCGAAGGAATATATCCCCGGCGTCCAGAAGGGCCTCGAAAGCGTGCTCGGAGCGGGCGTACTGGCGAACTTCCCGGTGGTGGACGTCAAGGTTCAGCTCACCGACGGCGCGTATCATGAAGTGGACTCGTCCGCGCTCGCCTTCGAAATCGCCTCCCGTGCAGCGTTCCGCGAAGCCCTTCAGAAGGGTGGCTCGGTGCTGCTGGAGCCGATCATGAAGGTCGAGGTGGTGACGCCTGAAGACTATACGGGTTCGGTAATCGGCGATCTGAATTCTCGCCGTGGCCAGATCCAAGGCCAGGACATGCGCGGCAATGCGAACGTCATCAATGCGATGGTGCCGCTGGCCAACATGTTCGGCTACGTGAACACGCTGCGTTCCTTCAGTCAGGGCCGCGCAACCTTCACCATGCAGTTCGACCACTACGAACAAGTGCCGTCGAATGTCGCGCAGGAGGTTCAGGCGAAGTACGCCTGAACCCCATAACGAACCCTGATCGAGCAATCGCCAGAGAGACCCAACGGAGAGTCCC
>NZ_JBAFWT010000021.1:0-95461 GCF_043195195.1 Roseixanthobacter psychrophilus | reverse complement strand
GCAGGAGCGGGGAGAGGGAAGCGAGGCGCAGTTCAGCCTCGGCATCTCCCGCCACGAGCTGTTTCAATTCGCTCTCGATTGCAAAGGCACGCCCGGCAACACCGACATAGGGCTGCAGATAGGTATCATCGCCGGTCAGGAGATAGCCGCGCTGCGCCGCCTCGGCGCCGCGGATCGTGAGGCCGAGATTCTGGATCGTGTTGAGGACCAGATAGCTATGTTGCGACCACTGGCGCGCCAGTCGGGCGGCGGTAAAGCGTTCCCACACGGCGGCGCTGACCAGCAAGAGCACCGCGATAAGGATCGCCAGGATGGCTGTATTCGCCCGGGCCGTCGTGAATCTTGAGGTCGTGAATTTTGTCATCATGGATTTTCCGGCGGCACACGGGAAAGCCCGTTCGCGCAAACTCGAAAACTTGACGATGATGACACTACATTCACTTTTATTTTATGTCGAATGAATGTTTCCCGCGCCGGAACGAGTGGAAGACTTCGTGCAGAGCGTGTGTGCTTGGAGTCTTGAACGGTCCGGTGTTTGAGCGCCCAAGTTTTTAAACGCCCGAGTTTTTAAACCCCTAAGTGTCTAAGCGCCCCAGGTGCTGACCTGTCCGGATAATGGATCCTGCGATCCCCCAGGTACGGTTTCATCAGCCAAGCATCCACACGTCATGCCAGTCCTTTTTCGTTCTCGTCTCGGTGCGGCGTTATGGCATGTGCGTGCACTGGAACCTTTCAGTTAATCCAAAATTGTTCCGCGAAATCGTCGACTTAGCTGTAATCGCATTCCATGATTTCATGAAATCAAGAAAGTTCCTTGTAGATGTGAAGTAATTTTCTTCGATTTTGTGGGTGGTGCGGGATAAATTCGAATGGGTTGCCGAATTCTCTCTTGCGATTTCGTTGCGCAGGCCCATATATGAAAGGCAAGCCGGTAAAAGAGCAGATTTCGGATGGCCGTTGGAGGGCGCGGAAGAGCGCCGGGCGATCCGGGCGAGCGGTGCGGTTGAACGGTCCGCCCGACACGGCCCAACTTGGCTTGGTGATTTGGCTTGGTGCCCGCATTTTTCTGACCGCGCAGCCGTCTTCGGGACTCGCTCGGCCTTGGAAGATTTGCAAGCCCGCGCCGCACGCTTTCAGTCGCGGCGCAGAATACGATATATTTCAAGTATTCATACTTGAAAATACGCTCATTTTTAAAGTGATCGCCATTGTATCTGCAGAATGACGGTCTCCGAACGGAGATGCGTGGCGGATCGGTGCGTAATGGAGAAATTATCATGCGCTATATTGGCGGTGTAGAGGGTGAGGGCGTGTTGCGGCTGGACGGACAGGAAATCGGCCGGGCAGCCTATGACTTCGACAGCTATTTCAATGCCTCGGTCGGCATCACCAGTTGCGGGGAGGTGCGGCTTTCGCCGGCGACCTTGCGCGGCGTGTTCGGCCGCCGCGTGGTTCAATTGCTGACCGACGACGGGCGCCTTCTGAACCTGACTTTTTCCGACAAGGAACTGCGTCTCGAAAGCGACGCGGCCCATGTGGATGTCACCGGCGACATTCCCTCCGAGGCGCCCAAACAACGCCACTAGAACAAGCAGCGCCGCTGAACACGCAGCGCCGCCGAGGAGGACCGGCCACGCATTCCGCGTGAACGGGAACGGTTGTCCGGTCTCAGATCGTCCCGATCTCAGCGGCGCGATCCAGGAGACTGTCATGGCGATCGAACAGGCCAACGTGCGCGTCGTTCGCAAGCCATGGGGCAGCACTGACCTGCTGCCGTGGTGCACCGTCCCCGTGGCCGAAGGCGCGGTGGGCGAACTCTGGTTCGAGCGCGCCGATGCGCAGGCGCCCGCGTCCGCCTTGCTGCTCAAATTGCTGTTCACCACCCAGCCTTTGTCGATCCAGGTCCACCCGGACGATGCCTTCGCGCGCGCCCTCGGCGAGCCGCACGGCAAGACCGAAGCCTGGTACGTCCTGTCCGCGACCCCCGGCGCCCAGGTGGCGATCGGCCTGAAGGTCCCCCTCTCGCCGCCGCAATTGCGCAGCGCCATCGAGGACCATTCGGTCGCCGACAAGATCCAGTGGCGCGATGTGCGCCGGGGCGACGTGGTGTGCGTCCCCGCCGGAACCATCCACGCCATCGGCGCGGGTCTCGTGATCGCCGAAATCCAGCAGCGCAGCGACGTGACCTTCCGCCTCTTCGATTATGGCCGCGCCCGCGAGCTGCATGCCGCCCAGGCGGTGGCCGCGACGCATTTCGAAGCGCTGCGCCCGCAAGCGGCGCCCCGCGCGCTCGGCAACGGCCGCACCTTGCTCGCGGCCATGCCCTATTTCGTCCTCGAGCGGATCGACCTCGATGCGGCGGCGTCCTGGTCGCTGGATGCCGAGGACGAGACCTGGGCGCTGATGCTCGACGGCAGCGCCAGGATCGGCGGGTTCGACACGCCGGTCGGCGGCGCGGTGTTCCTCAAGCGGGAACGCGCGCGGATCGAGGCCGGCCCCGATGGCGCGCGGATACTGCTGGCCTATGCCGCGCGCGTGCCCCGAGCGGACCTGCTGATCGCCGAACCCGCGCAATTCTCGGCGGGGACGGGCGATCCGATCGCCGCTTTCCTCAAGTCCCCTCTTTCAGCGGATACCTCCCTCCGCGCCCCGGAGATGCGCCCGTGACCCACGTCAAGCATGTCGCCTTCATTGGCAATTCCCTGCCGCGCCGCTGCGGCATCGCCACCTTCACCACCGACCTGCAGACCGCCATCGCCGCCGCACCGGCGCGGATCAGCACGTCCATCGTCGCCATGAACGATCATGGCCAAGCCTATGATTATCCCGCCGCCGTGACGATCCAGATCAACGATGACAAGATCGAGGACTATATCCGCGCCGCCGACGCCTTGAACCGCGCCAAGGTCGACGTGGTCTGTGTGCAGCACGAATTCGGCATTTTCGGCGGGGAGGCGGGGGCCTATGTCGTGGCGCTGCTGTCGCGCCTGAACATGCCCGTCGTGACCACCCTGCACACCGTTCTGGCGGAGCCCAATGCGGCGCAGCGGCGGGTGATGGAGCGCATCGTCGCCGCCTCGACGAAGCTCGTCGTCATGGCCGAGAAGGGGCGCGACCTGCTGCTCACGGTCTATCGCGTTCCGGCGGACAAGATCGAGATCATCCCCCACGGCATTCCCGACTTCCCCTTCGTCGAGCCGTGCGCGGCGAAGGCAAGGCGCGGGTTCACCGGGCGTTCCGTGATCCTCACCTTCGGCCTGCTGTCTCCCAACAAGGGGATCGAGGTGATGATCGATGCCATGCCGGAGATCCTCAAGCGGCGGCCGGATGCGGTCTATGTGGTGCTTGGCGCGACCCATCCCAATCTCGTTCGCACCCAGGGCGAAGCCTATCGGGAAAGCCTCGTGGCGCGCGCGGACGCGCTGGGGATCGCGGGGCACGTGGTGTTTCTCGACCAGTTCGTCGACCAGCCGACGCTGCTCGACTTCATCTCCATGTGCGATGTCTATGTGACGCCCTATCTGAACGAGGCGCAGATGACCTCCGGGACCCTGGCCTATAGCTTCGGCCTGGGGAAGGCGGTGGTCTCCACGCCCTATTGGCATGCGCGGGAGCTTCTGGGGGCCGGGCGGGGCGTGCTGGTCCCGTTCGGCGATTCCCCCGCCATCGGCGCGGAGATCGCCGATCTGCTCACCGATGACGTGCGGCGCGAGGCCATGCGCCAGCGGGCCTATGCCGCCAGCCGGTCCATGACCTGGGCGCGGACCGCCGAACGCTATATCGCCACGTTCGAAAGCGCGCGTCGCGGCCATCGGCTGGATGTGATCGCCCGCCGGGCGAATGGCGCGTCCGCCCAGGCGCGTCCGCCCGTGCCCCATCTTCAGCTCAGCCATTTTCTGTCCATGTGCGACGATACCGGCCTGTACCAGCATGCGGTGCATTCGGTGCCCGACCGGGCGCACGGCTATTGCGTGGACGACAATGCCCGCGCCCTTTTGCTCGCCTGCGCGCTCACCGCCGCCGGCGAGGCGGGGTTGCCGGAGGGGGTGACGGCCCGCTTCGCGGCGTTCGTGCAGCACGCCTGGAATCCGGACCTGCGGCTGTTTCGCAATTTCATGAGCTTCGATCGCCGCTGGCTCGAAGATCGCGGCTCGGAGGACAGCCATGGGCGGACCTTATGGGCGCTCGGCATCTGCGCGCAGACGGACGGGGATCGATCCCGGCGGAACTGGGCGACCGCCTTGTTCGGCGAGGCGCTCGGGCGAGTCGAGGGCTTCTCCTCGCCGCGCGCCTGGGCGTTCACCTTGCTCGGCCTGGACGCCTATTGCGCCGCCCACCCGGAGGATGCGGAGGCAAAGCGCATGCGGCTGGTGCTGGCCGACCGGCTGATGGCCCTGATGGCGGCCGTGGAAACCAAGGACTGGGTGTGGTTCGAGGAGGGGCTGTCCTACGACAATGCCCGCTTGCCCCAGGCGCTGATCCTCACCGGCGTGTCTTGCGGCGCGCCTGATTATGTCGAGGCAGGCCTGCGCGCGCTGCGCTGGCTGATGACGCTGCAGACCGCGCCGACCGGGGTGTTCCGGCCGGTGGGGACCGAAGGGTTCGCGGACGTGCGGATGATGCCGGAAGCCTTCGACCAGCAGCCGGTCGAGGCGACCGCCGCCATCTCCGCGTGCCTTGCGGCATGGGAGGCGGACGGCGATCCGGTGTGGCGCGAGGATGCGGAGCGGGCCTTCGCCTGGTTCTACGGCAGCAACGATCTGTCCGTCTCGCTGGTGGATATCGAGACCGGCAGTTGCCGCGACGGCTTGCATCGCGACCGGCCGAATGAGAACCGGGGCGGTGAATCCGTGGTGTCGTTCGCGCTGAGCGTGATAGAGATCAGGCAACTCGCCCAGATGCGCGGCGAGCAGACGCAGGCAGCCTCGTTTCGCGCCCTGAGCGCCTGATCGCACGAAGCGAACCATCAACCGAACCGAGGCCGTCGTGTCCCACCCTATGTTTCTGAACCGGCAGGCAGCCTACCTGCGCCCGGATCCCGCGCGCGTGGTCGTGCGGCCCTTCAAGCCGGCGACCGAACCGCGCGACTTCAACCCCACCGACAAGACACGGGCGAACCATATCGTCGACCGGGTCCTGGCGCTCGACACCGCCACCGCCGAGAGCCAGCTCGCCGAGGTGCTGGAGAATTTCCAGGGGCGGCATCGCAATCTGCTGGCGACCTTCGAGGCCCGGGCCGAGGAGATGGAAGAGGCGCTCGCCGCGCACGACACCTTCAGCGCCGTCCAGCGGCGTCTGGTGGGCGCCTATTTTCTCCACGAATATTCCTTTGAAGCCTCCGCCCTGTTCAATCCGAGCATCGTTGCCCATCCCGACCAGTCGGGGGCGCCGGAGGGCGGGCGGCGGTTCATCCTCAGCCTGCGCGCGGTCGGGGAAGGGCATATCTCCTCCCTCACCTTCCGGGCCGGAACCATTTCCGCCAATGGCAGCGTCAGCGTGGACCCGACGGTGCGCCTCGCCTCCACGCCCACCATCCGCGCGCGGATCTCCGGGCCCGATGGCGAGCATGTGGAGGTTCTGTTCGGGCCGGAGGAGGACATCAGCGAGCGGGTGATTTTCCCCGTCACCGAGGCCCAGTCCAACGGGATCGAGGATGCCCGTTTCGTCGAGTTCGAACACGAGGGCCAGCGGACCTATTACGCCACCTATACCGCCTACAGCGGCCGGTCGATCCGTTCGGAACTCCTGGAAACGCAGGATTTTGCCTCGTTCCGCCTCACGCCGCTGCGGGGCAGCGCGGCGCGCAACAAGGGCATGGCCCTGTTTCCGCGCAAGATCGACGGCCATTTCGCCATGGTGGGGCGGCAGGACAATGAGAATTTGTATCTCATCAAGTCCGACGATCTCTATTCCTGGGACGGCGGGCAATTGATCCTGAAGCCGAAGTTTCCCTGGGAGTTCGTGCAGATCGGCAATTGCGGATCGCCGATCGAACTCGACGAGGGCTGGCTGCTTCTGACCCATGGGGTCGGCCCGGTGCGCAAATATGCCATCGGGGCGGTGCTGCTCGACAAGACGGACCCGTCCCGGGTGCTCGCGCGGGCCCGCGAGCCGCTGGTGCGGCCGGAACCTTCCGAGCGCGAGGGCTATGTGCCCAATGTCGTCTATACGTGCGGCGCGATGCGGCACAAGGATCAGATCATCCTGCCCTATGCGGTCTCGGATACGTTCTCGAATTTCGCCACCATCAAGATCGCGGACCTGATGCGCCTGATGGTTGGCTGAGGCGCTGCCGGCGGGCTTTCAGAAGTCCGCAGCAGACAGGCGGTAATGGCTCAGGCGGCGCTTGGAATAGGCGCTGCTGGCGGCCTTCTGGATCCGCACGCGGTTGCCGTCGAACACCCGCAGCAAGGAAATCTCATCCTCCTGCACGTCGGATTTAATCCGGCGCAACGCCCCTGTTTCCACCTGGAAGGCGACTTCGAACGCGCCGTCGTAGCCCCAGAAGCAGACGCAATTGCGCGCCATGTCGAGGGAGCGGCTGAGATTGGGAAAATTAAGCGCCATTGTGAATTCCGCCCATGCTCCGATTTTGCCGAGGGTGCGGCATCACACCGTTTGGTCGCGGTCCTTCAGCAGGGCCGCGTCGACATCGGTCTGGTTGACCGGGACGATCCGGCCGGCCGTGCGCGAGGCCGGGTCCGCCGGAAAGTGCAGCTTGGTCGCCACCAGCCGGTAGGCCGCGTCCATGCCCGCAATCCGTTCGCTTTCGGTTTCGACGATATAATTTCCGGCCGCCTGCACGCCCTCGATCCCGCGCATCTCGAATGGGTGAGCAAACGCTATGGCCTTCTGCTTCAAGAAAGAGGGCATGAAATAAAATCCTTCAAATACTTTATCTTAAAATGGGAAGAAATTCAAAACATGTAAGATATTATTCGAATAATATTCAATTTACTGGCCGGAAAGCATGAAAAACGAGCATTTGAGCGTATGAAGACGATGGGCTGACATGCATGGCCGTGGCGCCCGATCTCTTCGCCCGATTTGCCGCGGCGGGGGGTAGCCGGGAGGGGCGGCGTGTTAGTATGAATGGCGCTCAATCAATCAGCAGCATGGGTGCGCGTAATGGAGTTTCCGCTTGCCAAGCTGAAGGCGTCGCTGGAGGAATTGCCCCCCGCGGCCCGGCGCATCGCGGCCTATCTGGTGGAAAATCCCGCCCTGATCCTTGATATGTCCGTGAACGAGGTGGCCGAGGCGAGCAATGCCAGCGAGGGGTCGGTGATCGGCCTGTGCCGGCATATCGGGGCCGCCGGATTTCCCCAGTTGAAGATCGCCATCGCCAAGGAAATGGCGGCGTCCCGGGCCTTGCTCCATGAGGCGATCGTGCCCGGCGACGGGGCCGCCGATGTGGTGGCGAAAATCGCCGCGAGCCATATGCTGGCGATCGAGGATACCGCGAAGGTGCTGGATGTGGCGGCCATCGACCGCGCCGCAGCGCTCATGCTGGTGGCGCAGCGCATCGAGTTCTACGGCGTCGGCACCGCCGCCCCCATTGCCGAGGATGCGGCCTATCGGTTCCTGCAATTGGGGCTGTCCACGAAATGCGTCACCGATGCCCATGTGCAGGCGGTGAGCGCCGCCTTCACCGGCCCCAACGTGGCGACGGTGACCATCTCCCATTCCGGACGGACCCAGGAGACGCTGGAATCCACGCGGATCGCGCGCGAAGCGGGCGCGCGGACCATCTGCATCACCAACTTCGGCAAATCGCCGCTGCAGGAGCATTGCGAGGTGGTGCTCTACACCTCGTCCCAGGAAACCCGCTTCCGCATGGAAGCGCTGTCGAGCCGCATCGCGCAGATGGTGGTGATCGACATCCTGTACGCGCGGCTGGCCCTGCTGCGATGGAAGGAATCGCTGGAGGCGATCCAGAAATCCTACGAGGTCATCGGCACCAAGCGCCCGCGCGCGCCTTAGACCCGCATCGGCTCGGGGCTCACGCCGCCAGCAGGCGCGGCAAAGTGAGCGTGTCGTCGAGGATGCAGGCGGGCATGCCGAGGGCGCTTGCGCCGCGCCCGTCGGTGGCGGGATTGTCGCCGATCATCAGTGCCTGGTCGGCGGTAAGGCCGAGCTTTGCCAGTGCAGTCTGGAACAGGCCGGGCGAGGGCTTTCCGACCACCAGGTCGGGCTGCCGCCCGGCGGCGGCGGCGACCGCGGCGGCGAGGGCGCCGGTCTCGGGAACCCGCAGGCGCCCCGGACCTGGGTGCGCGCCGTCGGGATTGGTCACGACGAAGGCGGCGCCCCGGCTGACGGCGTTCGCGGCCGCGCTCAAGGCGGCATAGTCGAACTGTTCGTCCCGGGCGATGATCACCACCTCCGCCCGCTCCCGCGTCAGGCAAAGCCCGGCCTCCGCCGCCGCCGCTTGCAGAACCGGCGCGGCGCACAGGAGCACGCGGGCGCCAGGCCAGCGCCGGGCCGTGAGCGCGATGGTCTCCACGCCGGCGAGAATGATGCGGCCGGCGGGAATTTCCATGCCGGCGACGCGCAGCCGCTGGCTGAGCGTCGCGCAGGTATCTGACGAATTGTTCGACAGGACCATGGATCTGCGGCCGTGGCGGCGGATGAGATCGCGCGCGCCGGGCAGGACGCGGTGGGCGTGCATCAGCGTGCCGTCGAGGTCGATGAGGAGCCCGCGCGCCTGGGCAAGGGCCGTTCGGGCGGCCTGCAAGCCGTCGATGTCGGCATCGCGGCCCACGACGTCCGGGCCGATGTCACGTTGTGAGTCCTGCATTTCCTCGCCGTCTAACACCTGAGTTTTCTTCATTCTCGCGCCGAATGTCCTTGGAAATAAGCACCTGCGGCGATTTTTGCCCATAATTTGAGTTTTACTCAATTAATAATTTGTGTCACTGAATTTTCATCATCCAGGGGGTAAAGTGGGGATGAGAGGTGCTTTTCCGCAGCCTCGACGCCTTTGGCATTGCATCGAAGGGGACTGAGAATGACCAGCCGTCGGATGTTTCTCATCACGGCCGCGGCGATGCTCGCCGCACCCGCGATCCTGCGCGCGCAAACCCGCCCGCTCATCAAGGTCGGCCTTGCGCCCTCCCAGCCGACCCAGGCCGAGACCAAGAAGGTGTGGGAGCCGATCTATAAGATCGTCTGCGACCGCGCGGGGGTCGATTTGCAGCTCACGGTCGCCAACGACTGGGCCGGCATTTCCATCGCCATCAGCAGCGGCCAGATCGACATGGCCCAGATGGGGCCGTGGGGCTATGTGCTGGCCAAGATCAATGGCGGCGTCGAGGTCATCAATATGATGCTGGTGGACGGCAAGCCCTATTATAAGGGCCTGATCGTCGCCCGGCCGGGGTTGAAGATCGCGAAATTCCCCGACGACGCCAAGGGCATGTCGATGCAGATGCTCGACACCGGCTCGACCACCGGCTGGATGGTGCCCACCCATTACTTCAAGTCGCAGGGCATCGAGCCCAAGCAATTCTTCAAGCCCTATGCCGAGGGCGCTTCCGCCGCCGCGGCGCAGATGGCCACCATCAACGGGCAGGTGGATCTCGCCACGGGCTGGGATATTCACCGCAACACCATGATCCGCAACGGCCTGATGACCGCCGACGCCAATGAGGTGGTGTGGGAATCGCAGCCGCTGCCCAACGAATGCATCGTGGTGCGCCAGGGCCTCGATCCCGAGCTCGCCAAGAAGCTCCAGGCCGCCTTCAATTCCTTGACGCCGGAAGAGCTGAAGCTTCTGCCGAAGCCCTATACCGGCTTCATCTCCACCACCTATGAACCCTATGCCGTCCTTGAAAAAATGGGACGCGACCTCGGCGTGCTGAAATAGCCGCCATCCTCCTTGGCCGGGACCAGATCCATGTGGGACCAAAAGCGCGTGCCGCCCGTCCGAAATCCGGGCGGGGTCTATGTCGAACAGCCGGAGAGCCTGGCCGCCCCCCGCTCGCTGGCCCGCATCGGCCTCTGCCTTGGGTTGGCTGCGTTCTTCGTCGCCTGCCTCTGGCTCTCGGAATTCGATCCGGCGCGGCTGATTACGGGCGTGCCGCGCCTGCTGCAATGGGCGGCCAAATCCTGGCCGCCCTATCTTGCCGACCTCGACGTCTATTGGCTGCGGGCGGCGGAGACGGTGGCGATCGCGACCGTGGGAACCACCTTCGCCACCGTGTTCGGGTTTCCGCTCTCGGTGTTCATCGCCCGCAACGTGACCCCCTCGCCGCTCATCGCCTTGCCGATCCGCTGGCTGGTGAATTGCTGCCGGGGCGTCGATACCGTGGTGTTCGCGCTGCTGTTCGTGGCGGCGGTGGGGCTCGGGCCGTTCGCCGGCGTGCTCGGCATGATCGTTCATTCGGTGGGCGTGATCGCCAAGCTCAACAGCGAAGTGATCGAGACCTTGCCGCGCGCGCCCCTTGAAGCGGCCGCCATGACCGGCGCCAACCGCACCAAGATCATCTCTTATGCCTTGCTGCCTTCGGCGCTGCCCAATCTCGCGTCGATCTCCCTTTATATGTGGGAGGCCAATGTGCGCACCTCGACCATCCTCGGCATCGTCGGTGCCGGCGGCATCGGCATCGAGATCAAGGCCGCCATCGACCTCCTGGATTTCCCGAAGCTGCTGACGGTGACGGTCATCATGCTGATCATGGTCACCGCCATCGACCAGCTCAGCGCGTGGCTGCGCCGGAGGCTCGCATGACCGCCGCGCTCCCGCCCTCCCTGCGCGGCGCGGCCCTGGACGCGTTGCCCTCCGCCCGCGAGCAGGGTCCGCCGGCCCTGGAGCTGGTGGGCGTCTCGAAGATGTACGGCACGGCGCAGGCGCTGCGCGATGTGCAATTCACCATCCGGCCCGGCGAAGTGGTGGCGCTTTTGGGGCCGAGCGGCGCCGGGAAGAGCACCGTTTTCCGCTGCATTTCGCGCCTCGTGGAAGTGGATGGCGGGCAGGTGCGGGTGATGGGACGGGACATCGCCAGCCTCAACCGCGGCGCGCTGCGCGAACAAAGGCGCTCGATCGGCCTGATCTTCCAGCAATTCAACCTGATCGGCCGGTTGAGCGCGCGCGACAACGTGCTGGCCGGGCGGCTGGGGCATACCCCCACGTGGCGGGTGCTGGCCCGCATGTTCCGGTCCGCGGACCGGCAGATCGCGCTGGCGGCGTTGGACCGGGTCGGCCTGCTGGACCGCGCCTACCAGCGGGCGGATTCGCTCTCGGGCGGGCAGCAGCAGCGGGTCGCCATCGCCCGCGTCCTCGCCCAGCAGAGCAAGCTGATCCTCGCCGACGAGCCGGTGGCGAGCCTCGATCCCGCCTCGGCCGAGAATGTCCTCAATGTCCTGCGCGAGATCGCCCGCGAGCGGGGCATCGCGGTGCTGTGCAGCCTGCACCAGACCGACCTTGCCCGGCGCTATGCCGACCGGATCGTCGCCCTGCGCGCCGGTCAGGTGGTGCTGGACGCGCCGGCCGGCGATATCGACATGGCACAGATCGATGCGATCTATCACGGCAGCATCGATGCCCCCCCAAGCGAGGCCTGCTGAGCGGGCCCGGACGCGCGGCTTTCGGCCGTTCCGGAGGTGAAGCCGACCATGCCCCCAGCCTGGATGCACGCCTTGCGGCGGGAGACTGACAAGCGGGCTGCGCGGATCGAGAAATCATGTCGGGGAGGGGCCGTGTGACGAGCCAGATTGTGGATCGCTATACGCGTGCCGCCAGTCAGAAGCGGCTGACAGTAACGTGCTCCGCAAGATGAATGCGGAAGACGCTTCGCGTATATTGCCCAGCCGCAAAGAGCCCGTTCAACCCATTGATTTGTATGGGTAATGGCGCTCCCAAGGGGAATCGAACCCCTGTTTTCGCCGTGAGAGGGCGACGTCCTAGACCGCTAGACGATGGGAGCTGCGCGGAAGGGGCTCCGTATAGCTGCGAACTGGGCGGCCATCAAGCCCTTCCTGCAGGCATATGTGGGTCATCCCCAGGCTGGAGCCGAAACGCCGGCGGGACGCACGACCTGTGGGCGCGATGAGCTATGGCGGAGGCGAGCTGTCCCGAACCATGGCCCGCTCGCGCGCACTTTCCGGCGACCACCCCGACGGCCCCGGTCCTTGACCGGTGCCGAGAGGGGTGTGTTCAAACGCCGCGCGGCCATGGAGGAAGGACCGACGATCGATCTTCAGCGGCCGTTGCCATCAGGCGGGCGAGCGGGGGCGGTGGCCGAAGATGGCGCTACCGATCCGAACATGGGTCGCGCCCTGATGGATCGCCACCGCGAAGTCGGCGCTCATGCCCATGGAGAGGCCGCGCAGCCCGTTGCGCGCGGCGATCTGCGCGAGCAGGGCGAAATGCGGCGCCGGCACGTCCTCTACGGGCGGAATGCACATCAATCCCTCCACCTGCAGGCCGCAGGCGTCGCGGCATTGGGCGATGAAGGCGTCGGCTGCCTGCGGCAGAATGCCGGCCTTTTGCGGCTCGGCTCCGGTGTTTACTTGCACGAACACCGGCAGGCGGCGACCCTGGCGGGCCATTTCCTCGGCCAAGGCGCGCGCGATCTTGGGGCGATCCACGGTGTGGATCGCGTCGAACGTCTCCACGGCCTCGCGCGTCTTGTTGGATTGCAGCGGACCGATAAGGTGCAGCGCGATCCCCGGCGCCCGGGCCTTCAGCTCCGGCCACTTCTCGCGCGCCTCCTGCACCCGGTTCTCGCCGAACACCCGCTGGCCGGCATCGATCACCGGAATGATGTCGGGGGCGAAAAAGGTCTTGGATACCGCGATCAGATGCACGTCATCGGCCGCGCGGCCGGCTTCACGGCAGGCCAACTCCAGCTCCGCCCGCACCTGGGTAAGGCATTGCGCCGGATTGTCGTTTTCCAGGTCGGGCACGGGCAAAAATCCTTTGCATCCAGCGGTGCGGGCCATTTTGTGTGGCTCCCTTTTGTCGAAATATAGCGCTAGAAGAAAGGCTGGAGGTGTCCGCATTTTGGCGTGCGGGCGAGATGCTGGACATTCATGGCCGATCAAGCGCACGGATTTTGGGTTCGGCCCCGGCGACGCAATGTCAGCATCAGGCGGCGGCTCGCGTATCTGATCTTGCTGGTCGCATTGCCGATTTCCGCCGAGCGCACCTATGCCCTCCTGGTCAGCCGCCAGGAACAGGTCGAGCGCATCTATAGCAAGCTGCACAATGTCGCCCAATCCGCCGCCCTGGCGCAGCGCGAGACGGTGGGGGCCGCTCAGGCCGTGGTGCAGACGCTGAGTCGCCAGGCGACGGCCTTGATCCAGGAACCCGAGCATTGCGAGCAATTCCTGCGTCGCCTCAACAACGAGGCGGTGGGAATTCAAGGCGCCTTGATCGCGGATGCGGCGGGGCGGGTGGTGTGCGCCAGCTCCCGGGCGCTGCTGGGCGCCGACATTTCCGACCGCGATTATGTGCAGGCCGCCTTGAAGACGCCGCAGCCGGTCATCAGCGCGCTGCTGACTGCGCGCAACACCGGGCGCTCGGCACTGGTGGTCGCGGAGGCCGAGCGCGACGACCACGGAGATCCCGTCGCGCTCGCCGCGGTGGGACTGGACCTGCAATGGATGTCCCGGGTCGCGGCGCAATCCGGTGTCGACGACGGCGTCACCGTCAGCGTGGTCGACGGCGGCGGCACGATCCTGGCGCAGTATCCCGCCAGCACGAACCTCGTGGGTGTGAACGTCCGGGACCATCCGTTTTTCGCGCGCATCATGGCCGGCACCGAGGGAGAGCTGCAGGCCGTCGGGTTCGACGAGACCGAGCGCTATTTCGCTTATGCGCGGCTGCCGGGCACCAATATGCGGGTGCTCGTGGGCAGCGACAGTTCGGCGGTCATCGCCGCGATCGACCAGCGCATGTTCACCGTTTTCTTTGCTCTGCTTGCCGGCGTGGTGAGCTTGATCATCCTGGCCTGGTATGCGGCGGACAAGCTGGTGGTGGAGCCGGTGCAGCAATTGGCGCTGGATATCGTCGCAGTGGGCCGGGAAGAGGCGGATTCCATCGGGCAGGTCCGGGTGGAGGAGTTCCAGCCGCTGGTGGCGGCGTTCGGCGAGATGAACCGGCGCTTGTCCGAGCGCACCGAGGAATTGCGCAGCCAGAACGGCAGGCTTGCGGCGCTGGCGCGCATGGACGGGCTGACCGGGCTTGCCAACCGGCGCACCTTCGACGTGCAATTGTCGGAGGATTGGGTGCGCGCCGGCGACCTGCGGCGGCCGCTGGCCCTGGTGATGGCGGATGTCGACCATTTCAAGCTGTTCAACGACGCGCGCGGGCATCTCGCGGGCGACGACGCATTGCGCAGCGTCGCCCGCATGCTGTCCGCCGCCACCGCCGGCACCCGGTTTCTGGCGGCGCGCTATGGCGGGGAAGAGTTCGTGGTGCTGCTGCCGGATACCGACCTTGACGGAGCTGTGGAATTTGCCGAGGACGTGCGTCGCCTGATCGCCGCGCTCGCCATCGAGCACCCCGGCGTGCCCGCGCGGCGACTGACGGCGAGTTTCGGCGCGGCGGCCGCCGTCCCGCTCTTCCCCAGTTCGCCGGACGCCCTGCTCGCGGCCGTGGACGCCGCCCTCTATGAGGCGAAGCGCCTGGGGCGCAATCGCGTGGTGGCCGCGGCCGATCTGGTGGCGGAGCAATTGTGATGGAGCGCGTGCGTCGACCCGGTTGCGGTGCGCTGGCGGTGGTGGCGCGCGGCGGGCGGGTGCTGCTGGTGCGGCGCGCCAATCCGCCGGACCAGGGGCTTTGGGGTTTTCCCGGCGGCCGGATCGAATGGGGCGAGACCGTCGCGGAAGCCGCGGTGCGCGAACTGCTTGAGGAAACCGGCGTCGCCGCGCGGGCGGGTGTGTCGCTGTGCGCCCTCGACGCGCTGGACCGATCCGTGGATGGAGACATCCTGCATCATTATGTGCTGGTCGCGGTGCTCTGCCATTGGCGCAGCGGCGAGGGATTGGCGGCCGATGATGCAACCGAGGCGCGCTGGTTCGATCTTGATGAAATCGCGGCGCGGGAAGATGAACTCAGCCTGCGCGTGCTGGACGTGGCACGCCAGGCCATGGCGATGATCGAACGGGCGTAAGGCATAGGCGCGGCGCGATCCGCTAAAACGAACTGTCGGCCCGCGCGGCCGCATCTGGGAGGTTGTCATGTCACATGCGTCGCCGGTTCATTCCGCTCCCCACGCCAAGCCCGCGGCGTTCGACTGGTCCGACCCCTTCCGCTTCAACGATCAGTTGAGCGAGGACGAGCGGCTGATCCGCGATACCGCTAACGCTTATGCGCAGGACAAGCTCGCGCCGCGCGTGATCGAGGCCTATGCGAGCGAGAAGACCGACCGTTCGATCTTCAGCGAGATGGGCGAACTGGGCCTGCTCGGCGTCACGGTTCCAGAGGAATACGGCGGCGCCGGAGCTTCCTACGTGTCGTATGGCCTGGTGGCGCGGGAAGTGGAGCGGGTGGACAGCGGTTATCGCTCCATGATGAGCGTGCAATCCTCCCTCGTCATGTATCCGATCTTCGCCTATGGCGATGAGGCCCAGCGGCGCAAATACCTGCCCAAGCTGGCCATGGGGGATTATGTCGGTTGCTTCGGCCTGACCGAGCCCGATGCCGGCTCCGACCCCGCCGGGATGAAGACCAAGGCGGTGAAGATCGACGGCGGCTATCGCCTCACCGGCACGAAGACCTGGATTTCAAACGCCCCCATCGCCGACGTGTTCGTGGTGTGGGCGAAGTCCGAGGCCCACGGCAATGAGATTCGCGGCTTCGTGCTGGAAAAGGGCATGAAGGGGCTCTCTGCCCCGAAGATCGGCGGCAAGCTCTCGCTGCGCGCCTCCATCACCGGCGAGATCGTCATGGAGGGCGTCGAGGTGGGCGAGGACGCCCTGCTGCCCAACGTCTCCGGCCTGAAGGGGCCGTTCGGCTGCCTCAACCGGGCGCGCTACGGCATTTCCTGGGGCGTGCTCGGGGCGGCGGAGGATTGCCTGGCCCGGGCGCGGCAATACACGCTGGACCGCAAGCAGTTCGGCCGGCCGCTGGCGGCCACCCAATTGGTGCAGAAGAAGCTGGCGGACATGATGACCGAAATCGCGCTCGGCCTTCAGGGCTCGCTGCGGGTGGGCCGGCTGTTCGACGAAGGCCAGATGGCGCCGGACATGATTTCCATCATGAAGCGCAACAATTGCGGCAAGGCGCTCGATATCGCCCGCGTCGCCCGCGACATGCACGGCGGCAACGGCATCCAGCAGGATTACCACGTGATGCGCCACGCGCAGAATTTGGAGACCGTGAACACTTATGAGGGCACGCACGATGTGCATGCCCTCATTCTCGGCCGGGCCATCACCGGCATTCAGGCCTTCTTCTGAGAGTAGCGAAGGGCGCGGGGGTTCAGTCGAACTCCTGCGCCACCTCGTTCAGGAAGGTGAATACATAGGGCGCGAACGAGCGCCAGCATTCGACTTGAAAGCTCTTCTCCTGCGTGGCGCGCACCACCACCACGTCCGCCTTGCCGAGCAGGGTGCGGGTGGCGCTCCCCGCCGGGAAGGCGGCCTCGGCGAGGTCGAGCGCGATCCCGGCATTGAGCACGTCGCGGGCATGCGGCCCCAAGACGCGGATGCCGCAATTGCGGCTGCCCACATCCACCAGCGAGAAGAACCGGCCGGCGAGGCCCTGTTCCAGATCCGCGCGGATCTGCGCGCCCTCGGTCTCCGGCGCCACGATCAGCCATTCGTCCGGTCCAAGACGGGCGGCGAAGCGCTCCGCCGTGCCGGAGCAGGTGTTGATCGCGCCGGAGAAATCGAAGCCGGCGAGGACGCCTGCCGGTTGAGACTCAGCTTGCCAGATGCGCAGGGAGAACCGGGCGGCGGGCGCCAGCGGCGCCACCTGCGTCGCCCGAGCGCTGGCGGCGGGGGTCAGCACCGGGGTGCGGCGGGCGAGGGTCTGGGTGTCAGCCATGGGTGCTCTCTCCATTCACAGCGCCGTTCACGCGCTTGCCGTCCGCATCGAAGAAGACCGGCACGCCCACCTTCACTGCCGTGAAACCGGCGGGCGTGGTGACGTGCAGCGTCTCGCCCATGCGGGCGCGCCCGCCCTCCACCAAAGCCATGGCGATGGGATGCCCGCAGGCCGCGCTCCAATAAGAGGAGGTGACGTGGCCGAGCATCTTCATCGGCACCGGCTGGGCGATGTCGGCCACCACCTGCGCGCCCTCATCGAGCACCGTGGTGCCGTCGAGGCTGGCGAGGCCGACCAATTGCTTGCGGTCCGGCACGCTCATGTCGGGCCGCGCCAGCGAGCGCTTGCCGACGAAATCCGGCTTCAGTTTGGAGACCATGCCGCCGAGGCCGAGATCGTCCGGCGTCACGGTGCCGTCGGTCTCCTGGCCGACGATGACGAAGCCGCGCTCTGCGCGCAGCACGTGCATGGCTTCCGTGCCATAGGGCGTGATGCCGAAGCGCTGGCCGTAATCGTACAGCGCTTCCCACACCGCGCGGGCATAGTCCGCCGGCACGTTGATCTCATAGCCCATCTCGCCGGTGAAGGAGACGCGGAACAGCCGGGTCGGCACGCCCAGGATATGGCCGGTGCGGATCGCCATGTGCGGGAACGCCGCGGGGGAGAGGTCGATATCGGAGACGAAGGGCGCCAGAACATCGCGCGCCTTGGGCCCCTGGAGCGCGATCACCGCCCATTCTTCCGTGGTGGAGGTGGCGAACACCTTAAGGTCCGGCCATTCGGTCTGGAGATAGTCTTCCATATGCGCCAGCACGCGCGGCGCGCCGCCGGTGGTGGTGGTGACATGGAAGCGGTCCGGCGCGAGGCGGGCGACCACGCCGTCGTCGAACACGAAGCCGTCTTCCTTCAGCATCAGACCGTAGCGGCACTTGCCGGGTTCGAGCTTCAGCCAGGCATTGGGATAGATGCGGTTGAGGAATTCCGCCGCATCCGGCCCCACCACCTCGATCTTGCCGAGGGTGGAGGCATCGAAAATGCCGACGCCTTCGCGCACCGCCTTGCATTCGCGGTTCACCGCCGCGTGCATGTCTTCTCCCGCCTTGGGGAAATACCAGGCGCGGCGCCAGAGCGAGACATTCTCGAACTTCGCGCCGTGCTCCGCCGCCCACTCATGCAGCGGCGCCTTTCGGATGGGGTCGAACAATTCGCCCCGCGCCGAGCCGATGATCGCGCCGAAGGTGACCGGCGTGTAAGGCGGGCGGAAGGTGGTGGTGCCCACCTGCGGGATCGGCTTGCCCAGCAGATCGGAGAGAATACCCAGTGCCGCCATATTGGAGGTCTTGCCCTGGTCGGTCGCCATGCCGTTGGTGGTGTAGCGCTTCACATGCTCGACGCTCTGGAACCCCTCGCGCACCGCAAGGCCGATGTCCTTGGCGGTGACGTCGTTCTGGAAGTCCAGGAACGCACGCACCTTCTTGGGGTCGGCGTCGGTGGGCAGCACGCGGGCCGGCTTGAAGCCGGTGGCGGTGGCGGGCGTCGCGGCGAAGGTGCGGGTGCCGGTTGCGCCCGATGCGGCGCGCCCCGCCGCCCAGCCCTCGGCGAGGATCTGGGCGAGGTCATAGATGCCTTTGCAGGCGCCGGCCGAGCGTTCCGCCTGCACCGAGGTGCCGGGAACGAAGGCATCGATCTCGTCGCGGAAGGCCAGCTTGCCGCGCGATTGGGAGAACAGGTGCACGCTCGGCGTCCAGCCGCCGGAGACAGCCGCGCACTCGCACGGCAAGGTGCGCCGCGCGCCCACCTTGCCGGCGGAATCCACCGGGGCCACGATCAGCCCCGTCAGCGCCTTGCCGCCCGTGGCGCCGACGATGGTGTGGCCGGCGAGCAGCGGGATGCCCGTGATGAGCGCGCGTTCCGGGCCGATCTCCGCATTGGTGCGGAGATCCACCAGCGTTACGTCGAGCCCCGCCGCCTTGGCGTCCGCCGCAGCGCGATAGGCGCTGGCGCCATTGGTGGCGAACACGATCCGCCGGCCCGGCGCGACGCCGTAGCGATTGATGAACACCCGCACGCTCTCGGCCAGCATGATGCCGGGGCGATCATTGTCGGCGAAGGTGAGGGGGCGCTCGTGGGCGCCGGTGGCGATCACCACCTGTTTGGCGCGCACCTGCCAGAGCCGCTCGCGCGGCAGCTTGGCGTCGGGCTGCGCGAGATGGTCGGTGACGCGCTCGGTGAGCACGACGTGATTGTGGTTGTAATAGCCGAACGTGGTGGTGCGCGGCAGCAAGGTCACGTTCGGGCGGGTGGCCAGCGCCTTCAACGCCTGCGCCACCCATTCGGCGGCCGAGACACCGTCGATGGTGGCGCTGGCCTCGTGCAGCAGGCTGCCGCCCATCTCCGCCTGTTCGTCGGCGAGGATCACCCGCGCATCGCCTTCGCTGGCGGCAAGCGCGGCCGCAAGGCCGGCAGGCCCGGCGCCCACCACCAGCACGTCGCAATGGGCGTTGCGGTGGACGTAGCGATCCGCGTCCGGCAGATCGGGCGCGACGCCAAGGCCGGCGGCGGCGCGGATTCGCGGCTCATAGACTTTGTCCCAGAAGGACCGCGGCCACATGAAGGTCTTGTAGTAGAAGCCCGCCACCAGTACCGGCGAGACAAGGTCGTTCACCGCGCCGATATCATGTTCCAGCGAGGGCCAATGGTTCTGTGAGGCGAGCTTCAGGCCAGCGGTGGCTTCCACGACGGTGGCGCGGTTGTTCGGGTCCACGCGCCCGGTGCCGCGATCGACGCTGAGCAAGGCGTTCGGCTCGTCCGCGCCATGGGTGAGGATGCCGCGCGGGCGGTGATATTTGAACGAGCGGCCCACCAGCGTGATGCCATTGGCGAGCAGCGCGGAGGCCACCGTGTCGCCGGCATATCCTTCCACCGTGCGGCCGTTGAAGGCGAAGGTGAGCGGGCGGGCACGGTCCACCCGGCCGCCCTTGGGAAGGCGATGAGACTGGACCATCACTTGCCTCCCTGCGCGGGCGTATCCGCCGCGATATCGGGCCTCGGCGCGCCCATCTTGTAGGTGGCGAGGATGCTGTCGCTCACCGTGTTGCGCACCGCGTTGAACCAGCGGCCGCAGCCATGGGAATGCAGCCAGCGTTCCGCATGCAAGCCCTTCGGGCTTTTGCGGATGAAGAGATACTCCGCCCATTCGGCATCGCTGAGGGCGGCAGGATTTTCCGGCCGGGCGATATGGGCTTCGCCGCCGCAGTGGAATTCGATTTCCGGCCGCGCGCCGCAATAGGGACAGGAGATGAGGAGCATGACGCGGGCCTTCAGTGCGCGACCGCCGCCGCCGCCGCTTCGTCGATGAGGCGGCCGGTGCGGAAACGATCGAGGGTGAACGGGGCGTTGATGGGGTGGGGTTCGTCGCGGGCGATGGTGTGGGCGAAGACATTGGCCGAGCCCGGCGTCGCCTTGAACCCGCCGGTGCCCCAGCCGCAATTCACATAGAGCCCCTTCACCGGCGTCTTGCCGATGATGGGCGAGCGATCCGGCGTCACGTCGACGATGCCGCCCCAGGAGCGCAGCATGCGCATGCGGGTGAATTGGGGGAACAATTCGCAGATGGCATCCAGCGTATGGGTTGTGATGTGCAGCCCGCCCTGCTGGCTGTAGGAGACATATTGGTCCGTGCCCGCGCCGATGACGAGTTCGCCCTTGTCGGATTGGGAGATATAAGCGTGCACGGCGTTCGACATCAGCACACAGGGAAAGCACGGCTTTACCGGTTCCGAGACCAGGGCCTGCAGCGGGAAGCTTTCCAGCGGCATGCGCACGCCCGCCATGCCCATCACCACGCTGGTATGGCCGGCGGCGGAAACGCCGATCTTCTTCGCCTTGATGGTGCCGCGCGTGGTCTCCACCCCAGTCACCGCGCCGTCCGGGCCGCGATTGATGCAGGTGACTTCGCAATTCTGCAGGATGTCGACGCCCATCGCGTCGGCCGCGCGGGCATAGCCCCACACCACCGCGTCATGGCGCGCCGTGCCGCCGCGCCGCTGGAGCGCCGCGCCCATCACGGGATAGCGGATGTCCGGGGAGATGTTCAGCGGCGGGCAGAACTCCTTCGCCTCCTGCGGCGTCATCCATTCATTGTCGATGCCGTTCAAGCGATTGGAATAGACGTGGCGCTTGAAGCTTTGGACGTCATGGACATTATGCGCCAGCATCAAGACGCCGCGCTGGGAGAACATGACGTTGTAGTTCAGTTCCTGGGAAAGACCTTCCCACAGCTTCACCGCATGCTCGTAGAGCGCGGCGCTTTCGTCATAGAGATAGTTCGAGCGGATGATGGTGGTGTTGCGCCCCGCATTGCCGCCGCCGATCCAGCCCTTTTCCAGCACCGCGATATTGGTGAGGCCGTGTTCCTTGGCGAGATAATAGGCCGCCCCGAGGCCGTGGCCGCCGCCGCCGATGATGATGGCGTCGTAGCTCGCCTTGGGCGCGGGGTCGCGCCATTGGCGCTGCCAGCCCTGGTGGGCGTTCAGCGCTTCGGTCAGCAGCGATGATAAGGAAAAACGGCGCATGGGCCTTGGTCCCCTGGTTCCTGGCGCCAAGGTGCACCAGGGGCGCGGTCTTATCTCGTCGGCTTGCGACCCCGTTCTGGAACAAATCCGACATTCCGGGGGCAAACTTTCCAAATGGCGGCGGACTCGCCGCGGCGACGCATTTGCGATAATTTATGTCGGGATTGGAAAAGCGAGCGGCGGTTTTAAGTCGAACAATTCCAGGCATCGGCGCGCCGGCATCTGAGCCTTGGGCCGCGCGGGGAGAGCGACATGCTGGACACGACAGACACCGACCTCCAGACCCTGCTGCGCCGCCGCCGGCCGGGCTACAGCCTGGAGGCGCCCTTCTATACCAGCCCCGCCATCTTCGCCGCCGATATGGACATCATCTTCGGCCGCCACTGGATCTATGTGGGTGTTGAACCCGACGTGCCCGAGGCGGGCGATGCCATGGCGGTGGATATCGGCGCCACCTCCATCATCATCGTGCGCAATGACGACGGCGAAGTGCGCGCTTTCCACAATGTGTGCCGCCATCGCGGTGCGCGTCTGCTGCACGACTACAAGACCACGGTGGGCAATCTCGTCTGCCGCTACCATGCCTGGACCTATGATCTCGACGGCAAGCTGCTGTTCGCCGAACATATGGGCAAGGAATTCGACCATGCCTGCCACGGCCTGAAGCCGGTGCATCTGCGCTCCCTGGAAGGGCTGCTGTTCATCTGCCTCGCCGAGCATCCGCCGGAGGATTTCGAGGATATGGCGCAGCGCATGGCGCCATATCTGGCGCCGCATGATCTGCGCAACGCCAAGGTTGCTTTCGAGAGCGAGCTGATCGAGCCCGGCAATTGGAAGCTCACCATGGAGAATAACCGCGAGTGTTATCATTGCGCGGGCAATCATCCGGAATTGACGGTGCCTTTGTTCGCCTACGGCTTCGGTTTTGCGCCTGAAGAGCTGGACGAGATGGGACGGGCCGAGGCGCAGCGCTATGCCGATCTCATCACGCAAAGCCATGGCGCTTGGGAAAGTTGCGGCTTCCCCTCGCAGATGATTGAGCATTTGGACGACCGCGTCACCGGCTATCGCACCGAGCGCCTGCCGCTGGACGGGGCGGGGGAGAGCCACACCGGCGATACCAAGGCCGCCTGCAAGAAATTGCTCGGCGCCATCAATGATCCCAAGCACGGGGCGCTGCATTTCTGGACCCAGCCCAACAGCTGGCATCATTTCATGAGCGACCATGTGGTGACCTTCTCGGCCATTCCGCTGGATGCCGGGCGCACGCTCGTGCGTACCAAATGGCTGGTACACAAGGATGCGGTGGAAGGCGTCGATTACGATATCGCCAACCTCACCGCCGTGTGGGAGGCGACCAACGCCCAGGACAGCGAATTGGTGGGCTTCTGCCAGCAGGGCGCGCAAAGCCCGGCCTATGAGCCCGGCCCCTATTCGCCCCACACCGAAATGCTGGTGGAGAAATTCTGCAATTGGTACGTGGGCCGCATGCGCGCCCATGGCGCGCGCTGAGCGATGGACGCACAAGCCCTCCGCCCCGACCCGCTGCTGGCGACCCTCGCGGGCGAACGCCCGCTCTGGGATTGCGAGCGCGACGACGCCTTGATCGTGCGGCAGGTCCGCGCCGAGACGGGGGATGTGAAAACCTTCGTCCTCGCCCCGGCAACGCCCGCCCGTTTCGCCTATGAGCCGGGCCAGTTCATCACCCTCGATCTCGACATCGCGGGGGAGCGGCTCAACCGCTGCTATACGCTCTCCTCCACGCCCACCCGGCCGGATACGGTTTCGATTACTGTAAAGCGGGTGCCGGGCGGGCCGGTCTCCAACTATTTGCACGACCATGTGCGCGAAGGCAGCGTGTTGCGCGCGGTCGGGCCCATGGGGGATTTCACCTGCGCGCGGCACCGTGCGGAGAAATATCTGTTCCTCTCGGGCGGCAGCGGCATCACCCCGCTCATGTCCATGGCGCGCGCCCATCATGATCTCGCGAGCGGCGCGGACATCGTGTTCATGCACAGCGCCCGCACGCCCGACGACATCATCTTCCGCGCCGAATTGGAGCTGATGGCGCGGAACCTGCCGGGCTTCCGCTTTGCCGCCATCTGCGAAAAAGAGAGTGAATTCCACCCCTGGCACGGCTTCATGGGGCGCTTGCGCCTGCCGCACCTCGATATCGCCGCGCCCGATTTTCGCGCGCGGGAGATCTTCGTCTGCGGTCCCACGCCTTACATGGCGGCGGTGCGCGAAATGCTTGAGGGGGCGGGCTTCGACATGGCCCGCTATCATGAGGAAAGCTTCGATTTTTCGACCCTCGCGCAGGCCGAGCCGCAGGTTGGGCAAGACGTCCTTGCCGCCGAGGCGCGGATGGAAGCCATGCCGGAGGTGAAGACCTACAGCGTCGAATTCCGCAAATCCGGCCGCACCATCCAATGCCCGCAAGATATGCACGTGCTGGAGGCGGCGCGGCGCGCCGGCCTGCGGCTGCCCTCCTCCTGCACCAAGGGCCTGTGCGGCACCTGCAAGAGCAAGATGGTGGAGGGCACGGTGGAGATGAAGCACGGCGGCGGCATCCGCCAGCGGGAGATCGACGCCGGCATGGTGCTGATCTGCTGTTCCAAGCCCACCAGCGACCTCGTGATCGAGCGGTGAGCATGCACGGCGCCCTCAAATCGATCGCGCCCGAACCGGCGGACGTGCCGATGGCCCGGCTGCGGCGTATCGGCTTTCTCACCCTGCCCAATTATTCCATGATCGCGCTCTCGAACGCGCTCGAAGCCTGCCGCATGGCCAATTATGTCAGCGGTGCCGAAATCTATTCCTGGCATGTGCTGACCGTGGACGGCGCCGTCTGTCCCGCCAGCAATGGCCTGAGCCTCAGCCCCACGGTTCGGCTCGGCGAAGCGGGCGAACTCGACCTATTGATCGTGTGTGGCGGCATCGATGTGCGCCAGGCGGTGGCGCGCGGCACCCGCGATGCGCTGCGCCGCGCGGCGCGCAAGGGCGTGGCGCTCGGGGCGCTGTGCACCGGCACGTTCGCCCTCGCCGAGGCGGGGCTTTTGAACGGCTATCGCTGCGCCATACATTGGGAGAATCTGGCGGCGATCCGCGAGGAATTCCCCGACGTTGCGTTCCAGGAGGATGCCTTCGTCATCGACCGCGACCGCCTCACCTGCACCGGCGGCGTCGCGCCGCTGGAGATGATGCTGGTGATGATCGCCGCAGCCCTCGGCCCGCGCACGGCGGGGGCGGTGGCGGACCAGTTCATCGTGCGGCGCAGCGGCGCGCCGGAGGGGCGCAAGGCCCATCTTTCGCCCGAGGTCGCGGCGCGCCAGCCGGCGCTCGCCAAGGCGGTGGAGCTGATGGCCCGCCACGTGGAAAAGCCCATGTCAGTGGCCGATGTCGCCGCCGCCGTCGCGCTCTCCCAGCGCCAGCTCGAGCGCCTGTTCCAGCATCATCTCGCCCAGTCGCCGGGGGTGTTCTATCTGGGCCTGCGGCTCGGCCGCGCCCGCGAGCTGCTGCGCCTCTCGCCCTTGCCGGTGACCGACGTGGCGTTCGCCTGCGGCTTCCAGTCGGCGGCGCATTTCTCCGTCGCCTACGGGCGGCGCTACGGCCACTCCCCGAAAGCGGAGCGCTCCGCATGATCTTCCTTCCTGCCAGCGCCACGGGCGCCGGAGCCTGCTCATGATCGCGAATGCCGACGCGCTGCTCAAACCCTTGACCATCAAGGGCCTCACCATCCGCAACCGGGTGATGAGCACGTCCCATGCGCCGGGCTATGGCAAGGAGGGCAAGCCGCAGGAGCGCTACCAGCTCTATCACGAGGAAAAGGCCAAGGGCGGCATCGGCCTGACCATGTTCGGCGGCTCCTCCTCGGTGGCGCTCGATAGCCCGGCCGCGCCCTGGAACCAGGTGTCGGTGGCGGACGACAGCGTCATCCCGTTTTTTCAGAGCTTTTCCGACCGCATCCACCGGCATGGCGCGCGGCTGATGATCCAGCTCACCCACATGGGCCGGCGCACCAAATGGGATACCGAGAACTGGTTTCCCACCGTCTCCTCTTCGCCGCGCCGCGAGCCCGCCTCCCGCACCATTCCCAAGGAACTGGAAGCGGAGGAAATCGCCCGCATCGTCAAGGATTTCGGCGCGGCGGTGCGGCGCTGCAAGGAAGGCGGGCTCGACGGCTGCGAGGTGTCCGCCGCCCACGGCCATCTCATCGATCAATTCTGGTCGCCGTCGGTGAACCATCGCACCGACCGCTATGGCGGCAGCCTGGAGAACCGCATGCGCTTCGGCCGCGAGGTGCTGGAAGCCATGCGCCGCGCGGCGGGGGATGATTATGTCATCGGCATCCGCATGTCGGGCGACGAGATGATCGCCGACGGCCTTTCGCATGAGGAGTGCGTGGAGATTGCCGCCACCTATGCCCGCGACGGGCTGGTGGATTTCATCAATGTGCTCGGCGGCCAGGCGCGGGACGACATGGCCCATGCGGTCTCGCTGCCCAATATGTCCTTCCCCGTCGCGCCGTTCCTGCATTTGCCGAGCGCCATCAAGCGCGAGGTGGAGGTGCCGGTGTTCCACGCCCAGCGCGTCACAGACCTTGCCACCGCCGCCCGCGCGGTGGCCGAGGGGCATGTGGACATGGTCGCCATGACCCGCGCCCATATCGCCGATCCCCATCTGGTGAAAAAACTCACCGAGGGGCGGGAGGATGATATCCGCCAGTGCGTCGGCGCCGGGTATTGCATCGACCGCATCTATGTGGGTGGCGATGCCTTGTGCATCCAGAATGCCGCCACCGGCCGCGAAGCCACCATGCCGCACGTCATCCCCAAGGCGGATGTGCGGCGCAAGGTGGTGGTGGTCGGCGCCGGGCCAGGCGGGCTGGAGGCGGCACGGGTGTGCGCCGCGCGCGGCCATCAGGTGGTGCTGTTCGAAAAGAACGGCATGGCCGGCGGGCAGATCAACATCGCCGCGAAAGCCGGCTGGCGCGAGGCGCTCTCGGGCATTCCGCGCTGGCTGTTGGGGCAGGTGGTGAAGCTGGGTGTGGATCTGCGCCTCGGGACCGAGGCGAGCGAACAGGCCATCCTCGGCGAGGCGCCGGATGTGGTCATCATCGCCACCGGCGGCGCGCCGAGCCTCGGCCATGCCAAGGGCGCCGAGCGCGCGCTCTCCACCGCCGATGTGTTGTCCGGCGCGGTGGAAGTATCCGGCTCGGTGCTGCTGTTCGACGAGATGGGTCAGCACAATGCCGCCTCCGCCGCCGAAGTCCTGGCGACGCGGGGCTGCCTCGTGGAATTCGTCACGTCCGACCGCCTCCCGGCGCAGGAAGTGGGCACCACCAACCAGCCGATCCATTATCGCGAACTCTACAAGCTCGGCGTTGTGTTCTCGCCCAACCTTGACCTGATCGAGATCTATCCAGAGGGCAACCGGCTGGTGGCGGCGCTGCGCAACACCTTCACCGATGCGGAGGAGGAGCGGATCGTCGATCATGTCGTGGTCGAATACGGCACCTTGCCGGTGGACGGCGTCTATCGCGCGCTCAAGGCCCGTTCGGTGAATGCCGGGCAGATCGACCTCGACGCCATTGTCGCCGGCACGCCACAGCCGTTCGATCTCGCCAAGGGCTTCGCGCTCTATCGCGTGGGCGATGCGCTGGCGGGGCGGAACATCCATGCCGCCATCTATGACGCCTTGCGCCTCTGCAAGGACATCTGAGCCATGAGCGCCGCCTTTTCCGCCGCCTTCGGCTTGTCCCTGCTCGTGTGGCTGATGGCGGCGGTGGCGCTTGCCGGCATCGCCACGCGCGTCATGCTGTGGCGGCGGGGCAAAGCGGCGCAGGTGGATTGGACGGCCGGCCTCTTGGCCATGCCCCGCCGCTATCTCGTGGACGTGCATCACATCGTCCAGCGGGATGTGTGCGCCGCGCGCATGCACATGATGGTGGCGGGCGGGTTGCTGGCGGGATCGGGGCTGGCGGCGCTCGGGATCGTTCCGGCTTTGGGCGGATCGCGGGCCTATTGGGCGCTCACCGCGCTCGCTTTCGCGCCGATGCTCACCGGCGCCTGCGTGGTCGGCTTGCGCCGTTATCCCAAGCGCCCGCAACGGCTCTCGGGCGGCCGGTTCCAGATTTTGCCGGTGCTTCTGGTGGGATATGCCACCGGCGCCCTGCTGGTGGCAGTGCTCGCGGCGCTGGGCGCCCCCGGCGGCCTTGTGGCGCTCGCTTTCACCGCCGCCGCCGGTCTCGCGCTCGCCTGGCAGACGGCGCGCGGGCCGCTGCGCCATGCCCTGGCCGGCGCGCTGCATCTCGCGGCGCACCCGCGTCCGGCGCGATTTTCCAGAACGCGCGATGTCGCGCTGGCGCCCGTGGATCTAGAGGCGGAGCGGCTCGGCGTGGAGACGCCGGCGGATTTCGCCTGGAACCGGCTTCTGGGCTTTGATGCCTGCGTGCAATGCGGGCGCTGCGAGGCGGCGTGCCCGGCGTTTGCGGCCGGCCAGCCGCTCAATCCCAAGGCGCTGATCCAGGATCTGGTGGGCGCCATGGAAGGCGGCGCGCACCCCTATGCCGGCAGCCCATATCCCCATGCCCGGCCGGTCGCCGGCATCGGCGGGGCGGAGGCGCCCATTCTCGGCGCCGCCGCCATGATCCACCCCGATACGCTCTGGTCCTGCACCACGTGCCGGGCGTGCGTCGAGGAATGCCCGATGATGATCGAGCATGTGGATGCCGTCATAGACCTGCGCCGCCACCAGACCTTGATGCTCGGGGCGGTGCCGGAGAAGGCCGCCGCCGCGCTCGACGATCTGCGCGACACCGACGAGGCGGGCGGACGCGCCCTTTCCGCCCGCGCCGATTTCGCCGCCGGGCTGGACCTGCCGGTGCTGCGCCCCGGCATGGCGGTGGACGTGCTGCTCTGGCTCGGGGAGGGGGCCTATGATCTGCGTTACGGCCGCACCTTGCGGGCGCTGGTGCGGCTGCTGCGGGAAGCGAAGGTCGATTTCGCCATCCTCGGCGCCGCCGAGCGCGATTGCGGCGATCTTGCCCGCCGCCTCGGCGATGAAGCGACCTTCGTGCGGCTCGCGCGGGAGAATGTCGCGACCCTCTCCACGCTGCGCTTCGCGCGCATCCTCACCGCCGATCCCCATGCACTGAACGCCTTGCGCAATGAATATCCCGCCTTCGGTGGCCATTATGAGGTGTGGCACCATACGGCCTTTCTCGACGCGCAGGTGGCGCAGGGGCGGCTGCCGCTGGGCACGCTCGCCGGGCTTGTCGTGACCTATCATGACCCGTGTTATCTCGGCCGCTACAATGGCGAGGTGGACGCGCCGCGCCGCTTGCTGGACGCCCTCGGCCTCACGCGCAGCGAGATGGCGCGCCACGGCACCCGTTCCCTGTGCTGCGGCGGCGGGGGTGGCGCGCCCTTGAGCGATATTGAGGGCGAGCGCCGCATTCCCGACCTGCGCATGGACCAGGCGCGGGAAACCGGCGCCGCCGTGGTGGCTGTGGCCTGCCCCACCTGCACCGCCATGCTGGAAGGGGTGACCGGCGCCCGCCCGGAGGTGCGCGACGTGGCCGAACTGGTGCTCGCCGCCTTCGAGGCCGGGCAGGGCGCGCCCGCGCCCCGGCGCCGCGACTTGGCGCTTCAGCCATGAGCCGCCCGCGCCGCGATCCCCGCGCCGCGCGGGCCGGGCAACGCGTGACCGGGCCACACGGCGCCGGGCCAGCGGTGGGCCATCCGCGCCCGCGCTTCGATCTGTTCGGCACCGCGCCGAACGCCGCCCCCAAAGCCGTGCGGCGCGATCCCCGCGCGCACTGGGCCGCCGCCATGACGCGGGGCGGCGCCCGCCCCCGGTTCGACCTCAGTCTGTTGGCGCAAGGCCTGTTGCCACCGGCGCGCGCGCTCGAAGCTCAGTCGACCGCGCCCGAACCCGCGCCCCAGGCGCCGCAGGTTCGGATCATCGACGATCCCGCCTTCCTGGTCTTGGCGCTGGCCGATGCGCCGGGCGGGCATCTTTCCGCCCAGGATCGCCAAGTGCTCGGTGCCGCGCGCCTGCTGGCCGATGCCGGCGGCGGCGCGGTGCTGCTGCTGGCGTCCCTCATGCCGGAAGATGCCGGCGCGGCCGGTGCCGATCGCGTGGCGGGTCTCTGTGGGGCCGATCCCGACGGCCGTGCCGATGCGCTCGCGGCGGCCATCCTGGCCCTTTCTCCGCGCCATGTGCTGTTCGCCGAGACTCCCACCGGGGGCGATCTCGCCCGGCGGGTGGCGGTGCGGCTGGGCGAGCCCTTGTTCTGCGGCGCCGAGCAAATCAGCGCCAAGAGCGTGGCCCGCCCGGCGCGTGGCGGCACGGTGGAGCGCCATGGCGCACCGCCCCGCCTCATTACCCTCGCCGATGGCGCTGCGGCGCCCCACGGGCGCGTGGCGCATGAGGCGCGGGTGGTGGATGTTCCCAGCTCGGCTCCGCGCGATAGCGCCATTCTCAGCGTGGAGGAGGTGCCAGCCGATCCTGCGAGCGTGGCTTTGGGCGAAGCGGATTTCGTGCTTTCCGCCGGCCATGGCGTGCGCGATTTCGAAGCCTTCCGCGCCCTTGCACGTGCACTTGGGGCAACGCCGGGGGCGAGCCGCATGGTGTGCGATGCCGCCCTGATGCCCCGCGCCGCGCAGGTGGGCGCCTCCGGCACGGTGCTGGAGGCGCGCTGCTATTTCGCCCTCGGCATCGCCGGCGCGCCGCAGCATCTGCAGGGCATCGCCAAATGCGAGCATGTGGTGGCGGTGAATACGGATTTGCACGCCGCCATGATCGCACACGCTGGGCTTGCCATCGTGCAGGATGCCCAAGAGGTCATGCCGGCTTTGCTCAAGGCGTTGCAGGAGATGGAAATTTGAAGGCCCTGGTTCTGCTCTCCCAAGGGCGCCATCCGGTCTCTGGAAAGGCCTGCCTGCTGCGCACGGAAGGCCAGGCCGCGCGCCTTGCCACCACCCTTGATGCGGCCCCCCAAGGCCTTCACGCCGGCCCCGCCCTCGGTGCGGTGCGCGATGCGCTGGGGCGCGGGCTGGTTGGCCTCACGCACCTGATGATGGCGGGCGAATCAGACCCGGTGCCGGCTCTGGCCGAAGCGATCCGAGAGGCCGCCCCCGATTTGGTGCTTGCCGGTCCGCGCGGGCAGGGCGGGGAGGATACCGGGCTCGTGCCCTATGCTTTGGCCCATCTTCTGGGCTGGCCGCTCATACCCGATGCGGTCGCGGTTCTGCCGGGGCCGCAGGCGGGCACTTTGATCGTCGAGCAGGCCTTGCCGAAGGGCGCGCGGCGGCGCGTCACGGTGCGCCTGCCTCTCCTCGTCACGGTGCATCCCGGCGCACCGGCGCCGCTGCCGCTGGCATTCGCGAACGTGCGCCAGGGGGCGATCCTGGTGCGCCCTGCCGCCGGCCCGCCGGCTGTTATCCAGGGCGAGGAACGAGCCTATCGCAAACGGCCGAAGATGGCCGCGCGCGCGGCCGGTGGAACCGCCGCCGAACGGCTCGCCGCCGCGACGGGCAGCGCCACCGCGCGCGGTCGGGTGGTGGTGGATGCGACGCCCGAGGCGGCGGCCGGCGAGATCCTCGCCTTCCTGCGCCAGATCGGCGTGCTGAAGGGTGCGCGCTGAACTTCTCCGGGAATTTCAGAATTCAGCGCGCGAACACGCCAATTTCAGCCGTGTTCGCGCCCGTTCTTCTTCCCTAAGTCAATGTTTCACATGAAACATTTTTCAGCGCTGAGCGGTGCGCCAGGTGTCCGCGGTGTAATAGGGCGCGTTCGAGGCCGCGAGCGCCGGCTTGCCCAGGATGATGTCGGCCGCCTTTTCGCCGATCATGATGGTGGGCGCATTCAGGTTTCCGGTCGTCAGCGAAGGCATGATGGAACTGTCCACCACCCGTAACCCCTCGACGCCAATCACTTTTGTGTCCGGCGTCACCACCGCCATGGGATCGTCCGCCCGCCCCATCTTGCAACTGCAGGAGGGGTGGTAGGCACTCTCCACATGGGCGCGCACGAAGGCGTCGATGTCCTCATCGCTGGTGACGTCGGCGCCGGGCTGTATTTCGCGCCCGCGATAGGCGTCGAATGCCTTCTGGGCAAAGATCTCGCGGGTCAGTCGCACGCAAGCGCGCATCTCCACCATGTCATCCTCATGGCTGAGATAGTTGAACTGGATGCGCGGATGCTCCTTGGGGTCGCGCGATTTCAGCCGCACCCAGCCCCGGCTCTTGGTGCGCATGGGACCCACATGGGCCTGGAAGCCATGTTCACTGGCAAGACCTTTGCCGTCATAGGTCACGGCCAGCGGGATGAAATGATACTGGATGTCGGGATAGCGGATGCCCGCTCGCGAGCGGATGAAGCCGCAGGTTTCAAAGTGATTTGTCGCGCCGAGCCCAGTCTTGGTGAACAGCCATTGCGCCCCCACCAGGGTGCGGGGAATAAGGCCGGTCTTGGAATAGAGCGTGATGGGCTGCGTGCACGCCACCTGGAAGTAAAACTCCAGGTGATCCTGCAAATTTTCCCCCACCCCCGGGCGATCGGCCACCACATCGATGCCAAGGTCAGCAAGTTCCCCCACAGCTCCAATGCCGGAAAGCTTCAGCAGCTTGGGTGAATTGATCGGCCCACTCGAAACGATCACCTCACGCCGCGCCCGCGCCACCTGCTCGGTGCCCCCGCGTTCATAGCGCACCCCCACCGCGCGGCGGCCCTCGAACAGGATCTGCGAGGCTAAGGCATGGGTGACAAGGGCGAGATTGGAACGCTTCAGGGCCGGCTTGAGATAGGCATTGGCGGTGGACCAGCGCACCCCGTTTTTCACCGTCATGTCCATGCGCCCAAAGCCTTCCTGCTGGGCGCCATTGATGTCCGATGTGGCGGGATAGCCCGCCTGCTGGGCGGCCTCCACGAAAACGTTGTAAAGTGGGTTCTCGACCGGTCCGTAACTGGTCGCGAGCTGGCCGGAGGCGCCGCGATATTCATCGCCGCCTTCCTGCCGCCCTTCCGCGCGCTGGAAATAGGGCAGCACGTCGCGATAGCCCCAGCCGTGCGCGCCCTCTTCTTCCCAGCGGTCGAAATCGTGAGGATTGCCGCGCACATAGACCATGCCGTTGACGGAAGACGAGCCGCCGATGACCTTGCCGCGCGGGCACACCAGGCGCCGCCCGCCGAGGCCGGGTTCCGGCTCGGTCTCGAAGCCCCAATTGTATTTCGGCATGTTCATGGGCATGGACAGCGCCGCCGGCATCTGGATCAGCACCGAGCGGTCGGAGCCGCCATATTCCAGCACCAGCACCGTGTTGCGGCCATCGGCGGACAGGCGGTCCGCCAGCACCGCGCCGGCCGAACCCGAGCCGACGATGACATAGTCGAAGTCCTGTGCGGAATCTTGTGAAGAGGGCACGATGCGCTCCATCAATAGGGCGAGGCCACGCGTCCGAGATTGACGTAGACGCTCTTGATCTGGGTGTAGTGCTCCACGGCCGCACGGCTGTTCTCGCGGCCGATGCCGGATTGCTTGTATCCGCCAAACGGCATTTCCACGGGCGTGATATTATATTGGTTGATCCAGCAGGTGCCGGCCTCGATCCGCGCGATCACCCGGTGGGCGCGGGCGAGGTCGCGGGTGAAGACGCCGGCGGCGAGGCCGAAGACGGTGTCGTTGGCGCGGGCAATCACCTCGTCCTCGTCGGAGAATTCCAGCACCGACATGACCGGGCCGAAGATTTCGTCGCGCACATTTGGCATGTCGTCGGTGCACCCATCGAAGATGGTGGGGGCTACGAAATAGCCGTTCTTCAACGCGCCGGTCTCAATGCGATGGCCGCCCGTCACCAGCTTGGCGCCGGCGGCTTTCGCCGCCTCGATATGGCCGAGCACTTTCTCCATATGGGCGCGGGAGATGAGGGCGCCCACATGGGTCTTGGGATCCTGCGGATCGCCCACGATCATCTTCTTGGTGCGCGCCGCAAGCTGTTCCAGGAACGCCTTGCGAATGGAGGCGTGCACGAACACCCGCGTGCCGTTGGAGCAGATCTCGCCGCCGGAATAGAAATTCCCCAGCATGGCGGCGGAAACCGCATCCGCGATATTGGCATCTTCGAAGACGATCAGCGGGGATTTTCCGCCGAGCTCCAAGGTGACTTGCTTCAGCGTGCCGGCGGCGTCCGCCATCACCTTCTTGCCGGTGCCGGCTTCCCCGGTAAGGGAGACCTTGGCGATGCCGGGGTGGCGGGTCAGCAGGCGCCCGGTATCGGCGAAGCCCTGCACCACGTTGAACACGCCGTCGGGGACGCCGGCCTCGGTCATGATTTCCGCCAGCTTCACGGCGGTGAGGGGGGTCAGTTCCGCCGGCTTGAAGATCATGGCATTGCCGCAGGCGAGCGCGGGCGCGGCCTTCCAGCAGGCGATCTGAAGCGGGTAATTCCAGGCCCCGATGCCAGCCACCACGCCGAGGGGCTCACGGCGGGTATAGCCGAAAGCCTCGGGGCCGAGGTCGAGATGGTCCCCGGTGATGGTCGGGGCGACGCCGGCGAAATATTCCAGGCAATCGGCGCCGGAGAGAATGTCGACAACGCTGGTTTCCTGGATCGGCTTGCCGGTGTCCAGGGTCTCCAGATGGGCCAGCTCGTCGTTGCGGGCGCGCAGGATATCGGCGACGCGGCGCAGGATGCGGCCGCGCTCGGTGCCGGTCATGGCGCCCCACACCTTCTGCCCCGCGTGGGCGGCGGAGACCGCGCGCTCGATCTCGGCGGGGCCGGCGATCTCGATCTCGGCGAGGATCTCGCCGGTGGCGGGGTTTTCGGTGGTGAAGGTGGTCTTGTCGCGCGTGCCCACGGGGCCGCCGCCGATCTGGTTGCGGATGGGGGCAGGGGTGCCGGTCATGGCTTTGGTCTCGGGGGGAACGACGCTCAAGGCGGGGGCTGCGGCGAGCTGAGAATCGGCAAATGCGGTGGCGATGGCGCGTGCGGCGGCGCTATCGGGCTCGCCGTTGCTGGCAAGGGTCGCACGCAGCCACAGGCCGTCGATCACGGCGGCGATGGAGACCGCAATGCGCTGTGCATCGCTGGCGGGCACAAGCTTTTTGAGGGCGTGCACGAGGTCGGAGATCATGCGGCGCTGATAGACGTTCTGCACCCGCGCGAAGCGCTTCTCATGGATTACCTGACCCCAGAAGGCGAGCCAGACCGAGGAGGTGCGGCGGTCGAATTCGGCCGGGGCAAGATTGGCCTCGATCACGGCCTGAACCCGCTCGCGCGGGGTGCGGGCAGCGGCGAGGCGGCTTGCGGTGCCGCTGGCGAGACGCCGGGCGAGGTGGCGCAAGGTGGCTTCCAGCAGGCCGTTCTTGTCACCGAAATAATGCGCCACGAGGCCGGGGGAGACGTTCGCCCGCCGCGCGATCTGCACCAGCGTTGTAGCGACAAAGCCGATATCGGCGAGGCAGGTGATGGTGGCGTCGATCAATTGCTGGCGCCGCGCATCCTCTGCTTCGAACCGGGCGTGCGCTGCCTCTGCCATGCTGGCCTCCACCTGTGACTTGTTGCCTGATTATACGTTCAATCAATCATATGCCCAGCGCAAATGTGAGGCATGGGCGTCATTCCGCGGCTTCATCAGTCATCGTGCACTGCACCATGTATTGCCTATCTTTGGTGCGTTGAACGCGCAAATAATGGGCGTGACAAATCGCGGCTTCATGTGTTGAATGGTCATTCAATGGAGCCCTTCCAAAGGGGCCCTTGAAACAAGACGGCCCGGCAAAGCGGCCGCCACCTTCTTTCGGAGTGAGGGGCCGCGCGCATGGCCGGCCCTGGGCCTTTTCGCAGGGGAAAAGACATGACTGGCTTTCGCGTGTTCAAGACATTGACCGCAGCGCTCGCCTTGGGCGTGGCGCTGTTCGCCTTCGGCGGTGCGCCTGCGCAGGCAGCCGATGCACCCTCTTGCAAGACGGTGCGCTTCGCCGATGTGGGCTGGACCGACATCGCCGCCACCACCGCCATCACCTCCACCATCCTGAAGGGTCTCGGCTACACCCCGAAGGTGCAGGTGCTCGCGGTGCCGGTGACCTATACGTCGATGAAGAACAAGGACATCGATGTCTTCCTCGGCAATTGGATGCCGACCATGGAAGCGGACCGCAAGCCCTATGTGGACGACAAATCGGTCGAGGTGCTGAACGCCAATCTGGAAGGCGCCAAATACACCCTCGCCGTGCCGACCTATCTCTATGACGCCGGCCTGAAGACCTTCGCCGATATCCCGAAGTTCAAGGACAAGCTGAAGGGCAAGATCTACGGCATCGAGCCGGGCAACGACGGCAACCGCCTGATTATCGGCATGATCAAGGACGACAAATTCGGCCTCGGCAAGTTCGAGATCGTCGAATCCAGCGAGCAGGGTATGCTTTCGCAAGTGGAGCGCGCCACCAAGCGCAAGGAGCCCATCGTCTTCCTCGGCTGGGAGCCCCATCCGATGAACACCAAATTCTCCATCAAATATCTGGCCGGCGGCGACGATGTGTTCGGCCCGGATCTGGGCGGTGCCACCATCTACACCAATGTGCGGGCCGGTTGGACCGGCGAATGCCCAAATGCCGGCACGCTCATCAAGAACCTCACCTTCTCCCTGCCGCTGGAGAACGTGGTGATGGGCTACATTCTGTTTGACGGGATGGAGGCCGACAAGGCCGCCGCGAAGTGGCTGAAGGCCAATCCGAAGGTGTGGGAGCCGTGGCTGAAGGGCGTCACCACCATCGATGGCAAGCCGGGCCTGGAAGCCGTCAAGGCATCGCTGAAGATCTGAGCACGAGCCGTGGCATGCGTGCCGCGGCTTTCGTTCGCGGTGCGCCTGTTGTCCGCATGCAGCGATCGTCGTCATCATGGCACACGAGGGCGGGGATTGGCCCATGTACGACTGGCTTACCGAACATAAAATTCCGCTTGGCCAATGGCTCAAGGCGGTGGTCGATTTCCTCAGCACCCATGCGCAGGCGGTGTTCGACCTGATCTCGCTGGTGCTCGGCGCGATGATCGGCGGGCTCACGGACATTCTCCTGTTCGTGCCCCCTTTGGTGCTGATCGCGCTCTGCGCCCTCGGCGCCTATCTCGTGCACCGCTCCATCGGGCTTTCGGTGTTCATCCTGGCGGCGCTGCTGCTGGTGGCCAATCTCGGCTATTGGGACGCCACGGTGGAGACGCTTTCGCTGGTGCTCTGCGCGACCTTGGTGTGCGTCATCATCGGCGTGCCGGTGGGGATTGCGGCGGCGCATCGCCCGTGGCTCTACACCGCCATTCGGCCGATCCTCGATCTGATGCAGACGATCCCCACTTTCGTCTATCTCATCCCGACCCTGGTTCTGTTCGGCCTCGGCGTGGTGCCGGGCCTCATCTCCACCGTGATTTTCGCGCTCCCCGCGCCGATCCGCCTGACCCATCTCGGCATCTCCTCCGTGCCGCCGGCCCTGGTGGAGGCGGGGGAAGCCTTCGGCGCCACCAAGCGTCAATTGCTGTTCAAGGTGGAATTGCCGTATGCGCTGCCCACCATCATGGCCGGCATTACCCAATGCATCATGCTCAGCCTCTCCATGGTGGTGATCGCCGCCTTGGTGGGGTCCGACGGGCTCGGCAAGCCGGTGGTGCGGGCGCTCAATACGGTGAACGTCGCCATGGGGTTTGAATCCGGCATTGCGATCGTCATCCTCGCCATCGTGCTCGACCGGGTGTGCAAGCGTCCCGAGCACCGGGCGCGCCGTTCCAGGAAGGCTTGAGCCATGACCGCGCATCCCGTCAGCCTTTCGGCGCCGGAACTCGACCCGGCGCCCGCCTCCACCTCGGTGGAGTTCCGCAATGTGGACATCGTGTTCGGCCGCCAGCGCCAGCGCGCCCTTGAGATGATCGACGCCGGCGCCACCCGCGACACCATTCTGGAGGCGACCGGCTGCGTGCTTGGCGCGGCCGGCGTCAATCTCAAGATCGGCCGCGGGGAAATCTGCGTGCTGATGGGGCTGTCGGGCTCGGGCAAGAGCACCATCCTGCGCGCCGTCAACCGCCTCAACAAGGTGGCGCGGGGCGAAGTGTTCGTGCGCCATGACGGTACGCTCGTGGATGTCGCCCGCTGCGACGACCGCATGCTGCGGGAAATCCGCATGCACACCGTATCCATGGTGTTCCAGCAGTTCGGCCTTCTGCCCTGGCGCACGGTGCGCGAGAATGTGGGCTTCGGCCTGGAACTACGCGGCACGCCGCTCGCCGAGCGCAATCGCCTCGTGGACGAGAAGCTCGCCATGGTGGGGCTCTCCATGTGGGCGGACAAATATGCCAATGAATTGTCCGGCGGCATGCAGCAGCGCGTGGGTCTCGCCCGTGCCTTCGCCACCGACGCCGATATTCTGCTCATGGACGAGCCGTTCTCCGCGCTCGATCCGCTGATCCGCGACAAATTGCAGGACGAATTGCTGGATCTGCAAAAGCGTATTCAAAAGACCATCGTCTTCGTCAGCCACGATCTCGACGAAGCGCTGAAGATCGGCAACACCATCGCCATCATGGAAGGCGGGCGCATCGTCCAGGCGGGCACCGCCGAAGACATTCTGCTGCGCCCCGCCAATGATTATGTCGCCGAATTCGTCAAGCACATGAACCCGCTCAACGTGCTGCGCGGCAATGCGGTGATGACGCCGGCGAGCGCGCTCAAGCGCGATGCGGGGGCGATCCTGCTTGGCAAGGAAGGGCAGGTGCGCGTGATGATGGATGGGGAGGGCCGGCCGGTCTCCGTCACCATGAATGGACGCGAGGGCCGGCTTGTTGCGGCGGATCCGGAAAGCGGGGCGGTGGCGCCTTACGCCGATGTGATCGTCGCGCCGGTGGACCTGAAGCTGAAGGCGGCCATCGCGCTCAAATGCCAGACCGACCATCCGATCCTGCTGGTGGACCAACTCGGCCGTCTCGCCGGCCTGTGCGACGACGACGAGATCTATCGCGGCCTGTTGCGGCGGGGGAACTGACGCTCCAGGATGATGACAGGTAAAGGGCGCCGGGATAGCTCTAGGCGCCCTTTTCTTTTCACAGCCCCGGATAGATCGGGAAGCGCGCGCACAGGGCGGCGACTTGGCCCCGCACGCGGCTTTCGGTGAGGCTGTCGCCCTCGTCGCCGCTCTGCGCGAGCCCCTGGAGGACATCGGCGATCATATCGCCCACCTGCTCGAACTCCGCGATGCCGAAGCCGCGCGTAGTGCCTGCCGGGGTGCCGAGGCGGATGCCGGAGGTGACAGCGGGCTTCTGCGGATCGAACGGAATGCCGTTCTTGTTGCAGGTCAGGCCGGCCCGCTCCAGCGCCGCTTCTGCCGCCTTGCCGGTAACGTTGAAGGGTCGCAGGTCCACCAGCACCATATGGCTGTCGGTGCCGCCGGAAACGATGGCCGCGCCGCGTTCGCTGAGCCGCGCCGCGAGTGCTCTTGCATTGGAGACCACCTGGAGCGCGTAGGTGCGGAAATCCTCTTCCAGCGCCTCGCCGAACGCCACCGCCTTCGCGGCGATCACATGCATCAGCGGGCCGCCCTGGAGGCCGGGGAAGACCGCCGAATTCAGCTTCTTCGCCAGCGCCTCGTCATTGGTCAGGATCATGCCGCCGCGCGGGCCACGCAGGGTCTTGTGGGTGGTGGTGGTGACGATATGGGCGTGCGGGAAGGGGGAGGGATAGGCCCCCGTCACGATCAGCCCGGCATAATGGGCGGCATCCACCAGCAGATGGGCCCCCACCATGTCCGCTATGGCGCGGAAGCGGGCGAAATCGATGATGCGGGGATAGGAGGAGCCGCCGGCGATGATCAGCTTGGGGCGATGCTCCAGGGCGAGGCGCTCGACCTCGTCATAATCGATCAGCGCCGTGTCCGGCTTCACGCCATAGCCGATGGCCTTGAACCATTTGCCGGAGAGCGTGGGCGGGGCGCCATGGGTGAGATGGCCGCCGGCGGCCAGCGACATGCCGAGGATGGTGTCGCCGGGCTGGAGCAGGGCCATCATCACCGCCCCGTTGGCCTGCGCGCCCGAATGCGGCTGCACGTTCGCGAACCCGCAGCCGAACAGCGCCTTGGCGCGGTCGATGGCGATTTCCTCCACCACATCCACATGCTCGCAGCCGCCGTAATAGCGCTTGCCGGGCAGGCCTTCGGCATATTTGTTGGTCAGCACCGAGCCCTGGGCGGCGAGCACCGCCTGCGAGACGATGTTCTCCGATGCGATCAGCTCAATCTGATCCTGCTGGCGGGCGAGTTCGGCGCCGATGGCGGCGAATACGGCCGTGTCGGCGAACGGGGCGGCACTTGCTTTCACCTGTATGTTCATGGGTTTTTCCTCTGGATTTGGGCAATGGAAAACCGTTCGGCCAGCGGCTGAGCCGGGCCGTTCTTCAGTGCGGGCGGGCGCCCCTCAGGCGGGGCGGCGCCTCAGCATTCGGGTACGTTCACCGCGAGGCCTCCCTGGGAGGTCTCCTTGTATTTGGACTGCATGTCGGCGCCGGTCTGGCGCATGGTTTCGATCACCTGGTCGAGCGAGACGTGGTGGATGCCGTCGCCCCGCAGCGCCAGCGAGGCGGCGGCGATGGCCTTGTTGGCGCCGAAGGCGTTGCGCTCGATGCAGGGGATCTGCACCAGCCCGCCGATGGGATCGCAGGTCATGCCGAGATGGTGCTCCATGGCGATCTCGGCGGCATTCTCGATCTGCTCCGGGCTCGCGCCCAACACCGCCGCGAGCCCGGCGGCGGCCATGGAGGCGGCGGAGCCCACCTCGCCCTGGCAGCCCACTTCTGCCCCGGAGATGGAGGCGTTGCGCTTGATGAGCGCGCCCACCGCCGCCGCCGTCAGCAGGAAGGCGCGCAGGTGCTCCTGCGTCACGCCGGGGCAGAAATCGCGGGCATAGCGCAGCACCGCCGGCACGATGCCGGCCGCGCCATTGGTTGGCGCCGTCACCACGCGGCCGCCGGCGGCATTCTCCTCGTTCACCGCGATGGCGAACACCGAGACCCAGTCCATGATTTCGTGCGGAGGCCGCTGGTTGCGCAAATGGTCGCCCTCCAGGCTCTCGCGGATCGCTTTCGCCCGGCGCTTCACGCGCAGGCGACCGGGCAGGCTGCCGGAGACGCTCAGGCCCCGGTCGATGCAGGCGAACATCGCCTCGGCGATGGCATCGAGCCCCGCTTCCACCTCGGCGCGGGAGCGGGACGCGCACTCGTTGGCCATCTGCACCTCGGCCATGGCAAGGCCGCTGCGGGCGCAGGCGGTCAGCAGGTCCACTGCGCTGTCGAACGGGTAGGGGACGGGATGCATGTCGGCTGCCAGCGTCTCCCCGTCCTCCACCACGAAGCCGCCGCCGATGGAATAGAACACGCTTTCGTTCAGAAGCGCGCCGTCGGTGTCGAACGCGCGGAAGCGCATGGCGTTGGAATGCAGCGGCAGGAGCGTCTCGAAATCGAAGATCAGATCGGCGTCGGGATCAAACGCGACGCGCTGGCCATCCGCGGTTTCGACGGCCTTCTCGATGGCGAGGCGGGCGATCAGGGCGGGAACATCGTCCGGGTCGAGCGTGGCGGGCACCGCGCCCATGAGGCCGAGGCAGATCGCGCGGTCGGAGGCATGGCCCTTGCCGGTCCAGGCGAGCGAGCCGAACACTTCCGTGCTCACGCGGCGTGCATTCGCCGGCAGCGCGTCGCGAAACCGCCGGGCCGCGACCATGGGCCCGACCGTATGGGACGAGGACGGGCCGATGCCGATCTTGAAGAGGTCGAATACGCTGATCATTGCTTGTCCGCCCTCCCCGGTGGCGTTTCGGCCGGTCTCTCGCCGGCAGGTTCGACCTTGCCCGAACGCGCGTCTTGCATCTCGGCCCGGTACGACTAGCATCTGGAACAAATGCGACATGTAAGCGACCAACCCGCGCATCCCCTTGGCCGTGCCACCTGCGGGGCCTGTGCGCGCGCCGAAACTGCGCGGGCCCGGTGATGTCCATGGCGACAGCGCCTCGCACGCGGCCGGACGCTTCCGCCGCCGCCCGCCGTCCCGCGGCGCCGGCGGCAAAGCTGCGGGTGGGGTTCGTGCTGATGCACAATTTCACCCTCACCGCCTTTTCCAGCTTCGTGGATGTGGTGCGCCTCGCGGGCGACAAGGGCGATCGCTCACGCCCCATCGACTGCTCCTGGCAATTGATGAGCCCCAATCGCCGGCCGGCGCGCTCATCCTGCGGCATCGAGATCCAGCCCACGGCCGATCTGCTGGACCCGGTGGGTTTCGACTATATCGTGGTGGTCGGCGGCCTCCTGCACGGCATGCCGCCGCTGCCGGCGCCCATCGCCCGCTATCTTGAGGCTGCGGCCCAGGCGGGCGTGACGCTCATCGGCGTGTGCACCGGCTCGTTCGTGCTATGCCGGCTCGGCCTGATGACCCAGCGCAAATGCTGTGTGAGCTGGTATCATTACCGCGATTTCCTGGAGGAATTCCCAGCCCTGGTGCCGGTGGCGGACCGCCTGTTTGTGATCGACCGTGACCGCATCACCTGCTCCGGCGGCGCCGGGGTGGCGGACCTTGCGGCGCGGCTGGTGGCCGATCATCTCGGCCCGGCGACGGCGCAGAAGGCGCTGAACATTCTTCTGATTGACCGTCCCCGCACGGCGGAAAGCGCCCAGCCGGCGCCGCGCCTCGCGGAAGGGACCAGCGATGACGCGCGGGTCTCACGGGCACTGCTGCTGATGGAGCAGAACATTGCCGAGCCGCTGCCGGTTTCAGCGCTCGCCGGCACCCTTCATGTGAGCGTGCGGCAATTGGAGCGGCTGTTTGCCGAGCGTCTGGGGGAGACGCCGCAGGAGAGCTATCTGGCGCTGCGGCTGAAACACGGCCGCTGGATGCTGGCCAATACGGCATTTTCCGCCGGCCAGATCGCGGCGGAATTGGGCTTTGCCGACGGCTCGCACTTCGGCCGCGCGTTCAAGGCCAAGTTTGGCGTGACCCCGGCGGCTTTTCGCAAGGATGCGAAAAGCCCGTCGATGAGCGGTGGGGGCGAGAATGCCGACCGCCGCGTGTTCGAATAGCGGGGCGCGTCACGCCTGTGGGTCTTCCGCCATGGAGATGCGCAGTGGTGTGTGCCCTGTCAGCTCCAGGAACGTGAGCAGGCGCTCCGGGGTGAGGGAGGTGGTCTTCTCATTGGTGAGGGGATGGCAATTGACGAACGGCGCCTCAAGCAGCGCCTCGTCGAGCGCAACCGTCACATGGCGGTCCTTGTCGTTCAGCACCGCCAACAGCGATACCGCGCCCGGCAGCACGCCAAGATGTTCGTAGAGCGCTTCCGCCGAGCCGAAGGAGAGCCCACCGCGCGCACCGATCTTGCCGCGCAGGGCCTTCAAGTCCACCGGCGTATTCTCCTCGATGGACACTAGGAAATAGGTCTTCTTGCCGTCGCGCAGGAACAGGTTCTTGGTGTGGAGGCCGGGAATATCGCCGCGCAGCGCCTGGGATTCCGCCACCGTGTGGACCGGGGGATGGCTATAGGTGCGCGCGTCCATCTGGTTGAGCTCGAGGAAATCCAGCACGTCGTCGGGGGTCAAGGGCATGGGGGCTCGCCTGCTGCGGGGCCGGCCTGTTCGGCCGTCAGGGCCGGGTTCATCGTCCATTTCGGGGAAGATGACAAGGCTGCCCGGCACAGTGCTCCCCTGCGCGGAGCAAGATGTCGTTCAGTTTCCGCCCCAAATGGTGGAGAGGAATTCTGTAAATACCGCGACGCTGGGAGATTGCACCGGGGTCGCCCATACCGCGCAGGTGTAGAGCTTCTCCGGCACGTCGTCGAGATCGCGAATGACGATACCGCGTCGCTGCACATTGCGGACGCAACTGGCATAGACGCTGACCCCGGCGCCCGCTGCGACAAGGCCGAAGATGCCTTCGGAGGAGGAGGCTTCCTGCACGATGTCCGGGGTGAAGCCGGCGCGATGGCAGAGCGAGAACAGGCTCGCGCGATAGGCGCCCCAATTTTCGCCAGAGCCCAGCACGAACGGCTCGCGCGCCAGGTCCGACAGGCGCAGCGCGCGCACGTTGGAGAGCGGGTGGGTGATTGGCAGCAGCGCCACATAGCGGTTGTCGTCGAAGGTGTAGCTGGCCATGCGCGGCTGATCGAACGGCCCGATCATGAAACCGATGTCGATGCGATCGGCCAGCAAAGCCTCCTGCTGCTTCATGGTGGCGTAGAAGGAGAGTTCGAGACGGATTTCTGGCCGGAAACGGCTGAACGCGCGCAGGAATTCGGGCAGGCGGCCGTTGATGGCGAAATCCATGTAGCCGATCCGTAGCACGCCGGTTTCCCCGCTCGCGGTGCGGCGGGCCACCGAAACCGCGCGCTCCAGCCGCTCCAGCGAAAGCCGCACCTCGGCGAGGAAGGCCTTGCCGGCCTCGGTCAGTTCCACCGTGCGGGTGGTGCGCCGCAGCAGCGGCACGCCCACGTCCTGCTCCAGTTCGTTGATCAGGCGGCTCATGCCGGGCTGGGTCATGTGGGCCCGCTTCGCGGCGCGGCTGAAATGCAGTTCCTCCGCCAGGAGCAGGAAGCAGCGCAGATGACGGAGATCGAAACGCATGGGGAATTCATACCCGTTTCGGTATTAAAAAGGCGGAAATAAGAATTTCTCATTTCCAAACCCTGTGCGCAACCTGTCTTCAACCGCCCCCGCAGAGGGGCGCACCAGCACAGGGAATATTGGCATGGCCATCGAGAGCGATCTCGAGGCAGCCCTCGCGGCTGCCTTCCATCAGGCGACGTCCCTCTATCAGGGCCGCGGCTTCCAGCGCCGCGTCGGTTTCGGGCGCCGCCCGGCGCTGATCAATGTGGATCTCGCCAATGCCTGGACCCGCCCCGGCAATCCGTTCACCTGCGAGAAGATCGACGAGGAGATCATCCCCGGCGTCCAGGCCCTGCTCGCCGCCTGCCGCCGCAACGGCCACCCGGTGGTGCACGTCACCACCTGCTATCAGGTCACCGATCCCAACGGCCCCGCCACCGACATGGGCTTGTGGCACAAGAAGATCCCCATCGAGGTGGTGGATCAGTCCAAGCCGGAACTGTGGGCCATCGACAGTCGCATCGAGCCGGTGCCGGGCGAACAGGTGCTGATCAAGAAGCGCGCCTCCGCCTTCCACGGCACCTATCTCGCCGGCTTCCTGCGGGCGAACAATATCGACACCATCCTGGTCACCGGCGTCACCGCCTCGGCGTGCGTGCGCACGACGCTGTGCGACGGTCTGGCCGAAGGCTTCCGCACCATCGCGGTTAAGGAATGCATCGGTGACCGCGTGCCGGGCGCCGTGGCCTGGAACCTGTTCGACATCGACGCCAAGTTCGCCGATGTGGAGCCGCTCTCGCGCTGCGTTGCCTATCTCGACGAAGTCGGTACCCGCGCGGCGGCTTGATCCGCTTTCGCACCCCGCTCCCCAATAAAAATCCAGAGGCGGATATGACGAAATCACTCGAAACCTTGCTTGGCACGCCCTCGCGGCGTGCCGTTCTCGCTGGCATCGGCGCAGGAGCCGTCGCCCTGGCGGCCCCCCGTATCGCGCGCGCGGCGGAGGGGACCCTCGTCGTCTCCAACTGGGGCGGCGACTGGAACGAACGCACCATCAAGTTCGTCGAGGCGCCGCTGGTGGAAAGCCAGGGCATCAAGATCGTCCGCGATCTCGGCATGGAGCCGGAGCGGAAGGCGAAGCTTATCGCCGAGAAGCGCCTGAAGCGCGGCAGCATCGACGTCATCCACATCAACGAGGGCGACAGCGTCGAACTGTTCGGGCAGGAGGTGATCTCGGACATCGATTTCACCAAGGTGCCGAATTACGCGGACGTGGTGCCGGCGCTGAAGTCCAAGCCCTTCTTCGTGCCGTGGCTCTATAGCGGCGTGTCGATCATCTACAACAAGGACAAGGTACCGAACCCGCCAAAGTCCTATGAAGAGCTGTGGGACAAGAAATGGGCCGGAAAGCTCGGCCTCACCAACCAGCTGTATTTCAACTACATCATGATGGCCGGCCTGATCAAAGGTGGGAACGTCACCAATACCGAGGCCGGCAAGGAGCGGCTGATCCAGTTGAGGGAGCTGACCCAGCCCCGCATCTATGCCGCCCACCAGCAGCTCGGCGCCGGGCTCGTCAACGGCGAGGTGGACATCGCGGTGAACTACAAGGCGCGCGGTCTGCAATGGGCCAATGACGGCGCCCCGCTCGCGATCCAATATCCCTCCGAAGGCGCCATCGCCGTGATGTTCGGTGCCTCCCTGCCGACGCGCGCCCCGAGCCCGGATCTTGCCTCTATCTATTTCAACGCCATGCTGGACCGCAAAGCCATGGCGGGGCTCGCCGGCGCAAGCTTCTACGCCCCTGCCAACGGCAAGGCGGAGCTTTCGCCCGAACTGAAGGCGAAGGTGGATTTCACCGCGGCCGAAGCAGCCGCCCTGAAATTCCCCGATTATCAGCACGTGGCGAAGAATACGGCGGAATGGCTGGAATGGTGGAACAAGAACATCGCGAGATGACCGAGGCTGCGATGAATTCCGCCACCGCAACCGTGCCCCTTCCCGCGTCCCCCACGCGGGAAGGCCGGCGCCGCTCGCCGGCCTTCGGCCTCGCGGCGCCGGCGACCCTCTTCGTCGTACTGGCCCTCCTCGGTCCGCTCGCCCTGATGTTCCGTTATAGCCTGAACCGCTTCGTACCGGGACAGATGATGGTGGAGGCGCTGACGTTCGCCAATTACCAGAAGTTCTTTGCCGACAGCTTCTATCAGCACGTGCTTTTCACCACCGTGTGGATTTCCGCCGTTTCGACCCTGCTGTGCTTGGTCGCAGGTTTCCCTGTCGCCTATTTCCTGGTGCGGCAGGCGAGCGCGAAGTGGAAGGGCCGCCTGCTGCTGCTCATCATCCTGCCCTTGCTCATGGGCAATGCGGTGCGCACCGCCGCCTGGATGGTGATCCTTGGCGACAAGGGCCTGTTCAATGCCACCATCGGCACGCTCGGCCTGTCATCGGTGAAGCTGATGTATACGCCGATCGCGGTGATCATCGGCCTGGTCTCGGTGATGCTGCCGTTCATGATCGTGACCTTGCAGAGCGTGCTGGAAGGCATCGACGAGAATCTCGAATCCGCTGCCGCAAGTCTCGGTGCCGGCCATGCCACGATCCTGAAGCGGGTGGTGCTGCCACTCGCCTTGCCGGGGCTGCTGGCGGGCACCATGCTGTGCTTCATCCTCTCGATGAATGCCTATGCGACGCCGGTGCTGATCGGCGGCCCGCAGTTCCACATGATGGCGCCCACCGTTTACCAGCAGGTGGCGAAAGCCATGAACTGGCCGTTTGGCGCGGCGCTGGCGTTCGTGCTGATGGGCGTGACCCTGGTGCTGACCACCACCGCCAATGCGCTCGTGCAGCGGCATTACCGACGCTGGAGCGAGTGAGATGGGACAGGTCGCGATCAATCGCATCTATGCCGCGCTCTCGGCGCTGGTGCTGGCCTTCGTGGTGCTACCGCTGGCGGCGATCGTGTGGGTGAGCTTCTTCGCCAACAAGATCCTCTCCTTCCCGCCCACGGGCTATACGCTCTCCTGGTATGCCCGCGCCTGGGAGCAGGATGCGTTCCGCGACGGCTTCATCACCAGCGTACAGACGGCGACCTGTGCCGTGGTGATCTCGCTCGCGCTCGGCGTGCCAGCCAGCCTTGCCCTGGTGCGCTATCGCTTCCCCGGACGGGATGCGATCCAGACCCTGCTGCTCGCGCCCATGATCGTGCCGGGCATCGTCGGCGGCGCGGCGCTGTTCATGGCCTTCATCGAGCTGGAAGTCCTGTTCGACGTGGAAGTCGCCGGCACCTTGCCGGGGCTTCTGGTGGCTCACGGGCTGATCGCGCTGCCGTGGACGGTGCGGCTGGTCACGGCGTCCCTGGCGGGAACCAACCGCTCGTTCGAGGAGGCGGCGGCCTCCCTGGGGGCGGGACCGCTCACGGTGTTCTTCCGTGTGACGCTGCCGCTCATCAAGCCGGCGCTGGTGGCGGCGGCGCTGTTCTCGTTCGTGATCTCGTTCATTGACCTGGAGAAGTCGATCTTCCTGGTCGGCCCCGGCCGCACGACGCTGCAGATCGCCCTGGTGTCCTACCTGGAATGGAACCTCGATTCCACGGTGGCGGCGGTGGCGACGGTGCAAATTCTCATCATCGGCGCGCTGTTGCTGGTCAGCGACCGTTACGCACGATTGGCCCGCGCCTTCTGAAAAGGTCCGGTTCTGGAAAACGGGTGAGCCATGTCCGACGTCGTCCTCCATTCCATCGTCAAGCGCTATGAGTCCATGCTCGCCGTGGACAATGTCTCGCTGAACATTCGCCACGGCGAACTGGTGGCGCTGCTTGGGCCGTCGGGCTGCGGCAAGACCACCATCCTGCGCATGATTGCCGGCTTCGTGCCGGTGAGCGAAGGGCGGATCACGGTGGGCGGGCGCGACCTGACCACCTTGCCGCCGGCCAAGCGCAACATGGGCTTCGGCTTTCAGAATTACGCGCTGTTCCCACACATGAGCGTGGCCCAGAATGTCGCGTTCGGCCTTGAGATGCGCAAGCTTCCAAAAGTCGACATCGCCCGCAAGGTGAAACTGGCATTGGACCGGGTGCGCCTCGGCCATCTCGCCGAGCGCCTGCCGAAGCAATTGTCCGGCGGCCAGCAGCAGCGCGTGGCACTGGCCCGTGCCCTGGTGATCGAGCCCGACGTGCTGCTGCTGGACGAGCCGCTCTCCAATCTCGACGCGCAGTTGCGCAACGACATGAAGCTTGAGATCCGCGAGATCCAGCATTCGCTCGGCATCACGACGATTTTTGTCACCCACGACCAGGACGAGGCGCTTTCGGTGGCCGACCGGGTGGTGGTGATGCGCGCCGGCCGGATCGAGCAGCAGGGCACGCCGGACGAGGTCTTCTCCACGCCCGGTTCCCAGTTCGTCGCCGAATTCATGGGTGTGACCAATCTGCTGCAGGGCCGGGCGGAAGGCAGGGACCGGTTTCGCCTCGCGACCGGCGAATTGGTTGCGGTGCCCGCCGCAAGCCCCACCGAAGGGGAGTTCGCCATCGCGGTGCGACCGGAAAGCGTAAGCCTCGGGGCCCGCGACCCTCTCTCCTCCAACGCCTTGTTCGCGCAGATCGACCTTGCCACCTATCGCGGTCTGGTCATCGACTACCGGCTCAAGACGGCCTCCGGACTCACAATCATCGCCCGCCGTCCCTCCCCCGCGGTTGGCGGCCCGGCGCCGCTGATAGCTGGGGAGAAGGTGCAGATGTCCTGGCGGCCCGAGGCCGGGGTCCTCGTGCCACTATAGAGCAGTGCGCCTCTAAATTTCGATTTTCTTTACGTTCGTTCACGAGGAACAGATCTTGTCCAAGCTCCACGACTCGCTCGTCGTCATCGACGGCCTCATCATCTCGGATTTCAGCCGGCCGGTGTTCGAGGACATGCGCAAGGGCGGCCTTACCGCGGCCAACTGCACCTGCTGCGTATGGGAAAATTTCACCGAGACCATGCGCAACGTGGCGAAATGGAAGCAAGACTTCCGCGCCAACGCCGACCTGATCACCCAGGTCTACACGACGGAAGACATCCTGCGGGCCAAGGCCGAAAACAAGACCGGCATCATCCTCGGCTGGCAGAACACCTCCGGCATCGAAGATCATATCGAATATCTGGAGCTGTTTCAGGAACTGGGCGTGCGCATCATTCAGATGACGTACAACACGCAGAACTGGGTAGGCTCTGGCTGCTACGAGGGCACGGACAGCGGCCTGTCCGATTTCGGCCATGACGTGGTGGCGGAGATGAACCGGCTCGGCATTCTGTGCGATCTCTCCCATGTCGGCCCGAAGACCTCGGAAGATGTCATCGTCGCGTCCAAGCAGCGCGTCGCCTATTCCCACTGCCTGCCTGCCGGCCTGAAGGCGCACAAGCGCAACAAGACCGACGAACAATTGCGCTTCATCGCCGACAAGGGCGGCTTCATCGGCGTCACCATGTTCCCGCCATTCCTGCAGAAGGGGCCGGAGGCGACCGTGGGCGATTATGTCGAGGCGATGGAATATGTCATCAACATCGCGGGCGAGGATATCGTCGGCGTGGGCACAGACTTCACCCAGGGCTACGGCAAGCCGTTCTTCGACTGGATCACCCACGACAAGGGCTTCGGCCGCAAGCTCACGGATTTCGGTGCCGTGATCAATCCCGAAGGATTCCGCGAGATCGGCGATTTCCCGAACCTCACCGCGGCCATGGAGCAGCGCGGCTGGGCGACCGGGCGCATCGAGAAGGTGATGGGCGGCAATTGGCTGCAATTGCTGAAGGATGTGTGGGGCAAGTGAGCCCCGCGCGTCGCTCTCCCGCCGCGAGCTGAAAGAGACGTGACATGGCAAAGCCGGAAATCGAAATCGACGTGGATCCGCAGACCGGGCGCTGGTTCGTCGACCAGATGCCCATGATCCTGGTGCCCCAGCATTTCTACAACAACAACCATTTCGCCATTGAAGAGGCGCTGGGCGCGCAGGCGTTCGACGCCGCGCTGGCACCCGCCGGGCACACCTCGGCCTATGTGTGGTGCAAGAAGCAGAGCGAGGTCTACGCTCTTAAGGGGGCGGACGTGTTCGCCCATTATATGAAGCGCCTGTCACAGCGCGGATGGGGGCTGTTCTCCATCCTCGCCATCGATCCGGCGGCGGGAATGGCCACCATCAGGCTCGACCATTCCTCCTTCGTCACGGACGCGACGCGCGGCGCGAACCGCAAGCTCTGCTACATGTTCGCGCCCTGGCTCGCCGGGGCGCTGGAATTCGTGTGTGAGCAGCAGGGGGCGCCCCGCAAGCTTGCGTCAAAGGAGGTGCAATGCGCCGCCGAGGGGCACGATTTCTGTCTGTTCGAGGTGACGCCGGCCACATGAGCCCGGCGCCCGGATCCGCCGTGCGAATCAGCCCTTCTTCTTGGGCATTGCGGCGGGGGTGAGCAGGCCCTTGGTCATGAGGCCGGCTGTGGAGGGGGCGGCTGCCACCTTTACGGCCTTCGGCTTGCGGACTTCACGGTTGCTGCGTTTTTGTGATTTTGCCATGGATGTCTCCTGCGTCCGGGAATGAGGTCGGCGCAAACGAAAAAAAGCCCCGCGACCTGGAAAGGTGCGGGGCCATGAGGCGTTGAATGCGTCGCCCGGTGGACCAGGTGGCGCAAAGCGCCGTATCTGGCTTACCAAGTTTGGCGCGAAACGCCTCTTCAGGCTTCATGCGGTCGCGGATCGATCGAGATGCTGCCAGTACATCCGTGGTCGGCATCTCAGAGATTTCGCGAACTTCGGGCCGGCGGGAAACCCGGCGGCCGCGCTGCAATCAGTCCAGAACGGTCAGCTTGTCGGCCGACATCTTGCCGCTCTTGCGATCGGGCACGAGTTCGAAGCCGACCTTCTGGCCTTCCCGAAGGTCGCCAAGACCCGAGCGCTCGACGGCGCTGATGTGCACGAAGGCATCGCTGCCACCGTCGTCCGGCGCGATGAATCCGAAGCCCTTTTGAGCGTTAAACCACTTCACGGTTCCCGTAGACATGGGAATCCCTCTTCATAGACATAGATCTGCTGGCGCGTAGCCAAGGCCACGCGCTGTCGAAATCGCATTTTTCAGGCAAGAAGAATTTCAGTTCGGCGCGGAATTAAATCGGCGCAAAGCCAAGTCATCTGGCTATCTATCGACAGGCTCAATATAGGGGGGTCCCTCGCGGAATACAAGAGCGATAAATCTGGCGTCGGCAAAACGCGCTGCAGAATGGGGTTGAAGGCCGCCTGTCACAAGGCGGGTGTGCGGGTCTTGCCGGCCCAGGCAGGGGAATTGGCCTGATTCCACCAGGGCGATCGCGGCGCTGAAGGGCCGAGCAGCAACCGGGTCGCAGTCGAGCTCACGGAAAAACTGGGCTATCACAATCCGGCGCGCGCGGACCTGCGCGGCTGGGGACCCCGTGATGACCGCCTATTCCGATCTCTCCGCTCATTTTGATCGTATCGCCGCTTTGTCCAACGCGGTCGGCATCCTGCAATGGGACAATTCGGCGATGATGCCCAAGGGCGCCGCCGGGACCCGCTCCGACAGCATGGCTCTGCTGCATGTGCTGCGCCACGGCATGGTAACGGACGCGCGCATCGGCGATTTGTTGGACGAAGCCGACAAGGACAATGGGCTCGGCGCCTGGGAGCGAGCCAATCTGCGCGAGATCCGCCGCATCTGGACGGTGGAGACCGCTCTGCCGCCGGATCTGGTGGAAGCTTCCAGCAAGGCGGTGTCGGCCTGCGAGATGATCTGGCGGCAGGCGCGCGCCGATGCCGATTTCAAGGCCCTGCTGCCTTCGCTCGGGGAAGTGCTGAAACTGCAGCGCGAGATCGGCCGTGCCAAGGGCGAGAAGCTCGGCCTTTCCCCCTATGACGCGCTGCTGAACGATTATGAGCCGGGCGGCCATTCCAGCCGCATCGATGCCCTGTTCGACGATCTCGCCGACTTCCTGCCCGCCTTCACCGAGGACGTTCTGGCGATCCAGGCCAGCCGCCCCGCCGATCGGGCGCTGGAAGGTCCGTTCCCCGTGGAGGCGCAGCGCGCACTCGGCCTCAAGATGATGGCGATCGTGGGGTTCGATTTCGAGCGCGGGCGGCTCGATGTCTCCACCCATCCCTTCTGCGGCGGCGCCGACAATGATGTGCGCATCACCACCCGCTACAATGAGGCGGATTTCACCAGCGCCCTCATGGGTGTGATGCACGAAACCGGCCATGCGCTCTACGAGCAGGGTCGCCCGCAAGCCTATCTCAGCCAGCCGGTCTCCATGGCGCGCGGCATGAGCGTGCATGAGAGCCAGTCTCTGCTGATGGAGATGCAGGCCTGCCGCTCGCGCGAATTCATCCGCTATGCCGCCCCCATCATGCGCGAGGCGTTCGGCGGCAGCGGTCCGGGCTGGGAGGCGGATGCGTTGTGGCGGCGCTATACCCGGGTCGAGCGCGGCTTCATCCGCGTCGATGCGGACGAGGTCACCTATCCCGCCCATGTCATCCTGCGCTATCGCCTGGAAAAGGCGCTGATCGCCGATGAGATGCCGCTGTCCGAGCTACCCGCCGCCTGGAATTCCGGGATGCAGGATCTGCTCGGCGTCACGCCGCCCGATGACCGCCTTGGCTGCCTGCAGGATATTCACTGGCCGAGCGGCGGCTGGGGCTATTTCCCCACCTATACGCTGGGCGCCATGACGGCGGCGCAGGTGTTCGACGCCGCCTGCAAGGCTGATACGGACATCCTGCCCGGCATCGGCAAGGGCGATTTCTCGCCGCTCCTGCACTGGCTGCGCGCAAACATCCACAGCCAGGGTTCGCTTTATGAGACCGACGAGCTGCTGACCCGCGCCACCGGCCGGCCGCTGGATGCCTCGGTGTTCAAGGCCCACCTCATCCGCCGCTACGCCAGCGCGGCATAAGGCTCACGCCGGGTCGTCGCCATGCTGGAAAATTCCGGCATGGAGGCGGCGCAGCTCGGTCTTCTGCACCTTGCCCATGGCGTTGCGGGGCAAGGTGTCCTGCACGATGACGTGCTTGGGCAGCTTATAGCGGGCAAGCTCGCCCGAGAGGCCGGCGAGTAGCATTTCAGGCTCAGGCCCCAGGCTGCCGGGCCGGCGTTCCACCACCGCGATCACGCCTTCGCCGAAATCGGGATGGGGCACGCCGATGACGGCGCAATCCTCAACTCCGTCGAGGCGGGCGAGGGCGGCTTCCACTTCCCGGGGATAGACATTGTAGCCGCCGGAGATGATGAGATCTTTCGCCCGGCCGACGATGGTGATGCGGCGTTCTTCGTCCATGCGGGCGAGATCGCCGGTGCGAAAGAAACCGTCGAGCGTAAAATCCTGCTGCGTCTGTTCCGGCATGCGCCAATAACCGGCGAAGACGTTGGGTCCGCGCAGCACCACCTCGCCCACCTCGCCGCGCGGCACCTCCGTGCCAGCGTCGCCGAAGATGCGCACATCCACACCTGGCACGGCGAAGCCCACCGTGCCCTGGATGCGTTCGCCCGCCAAAGGGTTGGAGGCGATGATGGCGGTCTCGGTGGTGCCGTAGCGCTCCAGAATGGCGTGGCCGGTGCGCGCGCGAAACGCATCGAACGTCGCGCCCGAGAGCGGGGCCGAGCCGCTGGTGAACAAGCGCATGGGGGCGCACAGATCGTGCGTCAGCCGGGCATCGCCCAGCAGGCGCGTATAGAGCGTCGGCACGCCCATGAAGAGGGTGGAGCGCGGCAAGAGATCGATCACCGGCTCCACTGCGAATTTCGGCAGAAACCACATGGGCGCGCCGGCGGCGAGCGCGCAATTGATGGCGATGAACAGGCCGTGCGCATGGAACACGGGCAGCGCATGCAGCAGCACGTCGTCGCCGGTGATGCCCCATAAGTCATTGAGCGCCTCGGCGGCGAAGATGAGATTGCCATGGGTAATCATGGCGCCTTTGGCGCGGCCGGTGGTGCCGGAGGTGTAGAGGATGGCGGCGAGATCGCCGCGGGCGCGGGGTACGCTCGCCTGCAGGGGGACGACGTCCTCAGCCGCCGTGCTCAATGTGCCAGAGCCGGTGGCGTCCAGGGTGAAGCGGGCGCAGTGCGTCGGCAAATGGGGGGCGAGACCCGCCATGGCGTGGGGCTGGCCGACGAACACGGTGGGGGCCGCATCGCCGAGGAAGGCCGCCATTTCGTGCGGCGTATAGGCGGTGTTGAGCGGCAGATAGACCGCGCCCGCCTTCAGGCAGGCGAGATAGAGGGCGACCGCTTGAGCGCTCTTCTCCACCTGCGCCGCCACCCGGTCCCCCGGCGCGACGCCAGCATTCAGCAGCACCTGCGCGAGCCGGCCCGCAGCATCCTGGAGCCGCGCCCGGCTCCATACGTTCCCTGCGCTCAGGGTGAGGGCCGAGGCCTCGCCGCCAATTGCTGCGGGAAAAAGCAAATTGAACAGATTGTGGCTCATGGCGGGGTTTTTGGCAGGGTTCATGGCAGCAATACGATGGAGCCGGTGGTGCTTCGTGCCTCAAGCGCGCGATGCACCTGCGCGACGTCCGCCAGAGGTGCGGTCAGGCCGATGTCCACCTTGATCGCCGACGACAGCAGCGCCTCGAACACGCCCTGTGCCAAGGCGAGGATGCTGGCGCGATCCTTCACGAAGGTCGCAAGCGTCGGCTTGGCGAGAAACAGCGAGCCCTTCTGCGCCAGCACGCTGATGTCGAACGGCGGCACCGGGCCGCTCGCCTGGCCGAAATTCACCATCATGCCCAGCGGTCGCAGCGTATCCAGCGATTGGTCGAACGTATCGCGGCCGATGGAATCGAACACCGCATCCACCCCCGCGCCATGGGTGTAGGCCCGCGCCTCGGCGACGAAATCCTGTTCGCCGCTCACCACCACATGGGCGCAGCCGGAGGCGCGGGCGATCTCGGCCTTCGCGGCGGAACCGACGGTGCCGATCACCTTCGCGCCGAGATGGGTCGCCCATTGGCACAGGATGCGCCCGACCCCGCCGGCCGCCGCATGCACCAGGATCGTGTCGCCAGCCTTCACGGGATAGATGCGGTGGATCAGATAGAAAGCGGTCGCGCCCTTCAGCAGGGCCGCTGCGGCGGTGGCGTCGTCGATGCCGTCGGGGATCTTCAGGGTCCGCCACGCGGGAAGGGTGCGCCGCTCCGCATAGGCGCCCAGCACGTTCCAATAAGCGACCCGGTCGCCCGCCTTCAATTCGGTGACGCCCGGCCCCACCTGCTCGACGATGCCGGCCGCCTCCACGCCCAGGATGGCGGGACGGGGAATGGCATATTGGCCGGAGGTGACGGAGCGGTGGTAAGTGTCCACGAGATTGACGCCGATGGCGGTGTGCCTCAGCAGCACCTCGTCGGCGCCGGGCGCGGCAACCTCCACGTCTTCCAGCCTCAGCACGTCGGGGCCGCCGGCCTCGTGGACGCGGATCGCCTTGTTCATCTCGCCTTGCTCCGGTTTCTTGGGGCGGCGGGACGGTCGCCGCATCCACGCGCGAAAGTTTCCCGTGGATGCGGCATGCCGCTCAGCCCTTTTGCGGCGTGCTCATGCGCCCCGAGAGCAGGTTGAACACATAGCTGAAGTCGCGTTCGCCATAGCCGGCGGCCACCACCGTCTGATAGATCGCGGCGGCGGCACCCGCGAGCGGCGTGGCCGCGCCGCCCACGCCCGCTTCCTGCTGGGACAGGCGCATGTCCTTCAGCATCATGGCCACCGTGAAGCCGGGGTCATAGCCGCGATTGGCGGGCGAGGTCGGCACCGGGCCGGGCACCGGGCAATAGGATTGCAGCGCCCAGCAATTGCCCGAGGATTTGGTCATCACGTCATAGACGGTCTGATTGTCGAGCCCGAGCTTCTCGGCCAGTGTGAACACTTCGCTGATGGCCACCATGCTCATGCCGGCCATCATGTTGTTGCAGATCTTCAGCGCCTGCCCGAGGCCCGCTTCGCCCACATGGAAGAAGTTGGCGCCCATGGCCTGGAGGATCGGCAGTGCGCGCGCATAGCCGTCCTTCGTTCCGCCGACCATGAAGGTGAGCTTGCCACTTTCCGCCGCCGGCACCGCCCCGGAGACGGGAGCATCCACCATCTCGAACCCAGCAGCGATGGCTGCCTTGCTCACCGCCCGCGCGCTCGCAACATCGATGGTGGAGCTGTCGATGAGGATCGCCTGCTTCGGGGCGCTGGCGAGAATGCCGCCCGGTCCCTCATAGACTTCGCGCACATGGCGGCCCGTGGGCACCATGGTGACGATGGTATCGGCACCGGCGACCGCCTCCGCGATGCTGCCGGCTGCCCGTCCGCCCGCCGCCACAAGGGCGTCGCGCGCGGCTGGCGAGAGATCGAAACCGGTGACGGTGTGGCCGGCCTTGATGAGGTTCGCGCTCATGGGCCGGCCCATGTTGCCGAGCCCGATAAAGGTCACGTTTGGCATTTCAACTCCCCTTATGGCCGGTTCGGCTCACTTCTTGACCAGCGAGCACTTGCTTTCCGACAGCGGCATGGTGGCCTCGGCGGCGGGAATGGTGCGCAGGATCTTGTAATAATCCCAGGGATACTTGGATTCGCTCGGATCCTTCACCTGGATCAGATACATGTCATGCTCCATGCGGCCGTCGGCGCGAACCTTGCCGTTGGTGACGAAGAAATCGTTCACCGGCATCTCGCGCATCTTCTCGGCGACCACTTTGCCATCGTCGGAATTGGCCGCCTGCATGGCCTTGAGATAATGCAGCACCGAGGAATAGACGCCGGCCTGGATCATGTCCGGCATGCGGCCGGTCTTCTTCATGTAGCGCTCGCCGAAGGCGCGGCTGGCGTCGTTGCGGTCCCAATAATAGGCCGTGGTTGCAATCAGGCCCTTGGCGGCTTTGAGGCCGAGGGCGTTGACGTCGCTGATCATGATGGCGAGGCCCACCAGACGCTGGCCGCCGTCGGTGATGCCGAATTCGGCTGCCTGCTTGATCGAGTTGATGGTGTCCATGCCACCGTTGGCAAGGCCGATGATCTGCGCCTTTGACCCCTGTGCCTGCAGCAGGAAGGAGGAGAAATCCGCCGAGCCGGTGGGATAGCGCACCTGGCCCACCATCGTGCCGCCGTTGGCCGTGACGGTCTTGGCAATATCCGCCGACATCTGATGGCCGAATGCATAATCGACCACCACGAGATACCAGCTCTTGCCGCCATCCTGGAGCACCGCGCGGGCGGTGCCCACGGCCTGGGAATAGGTGTCCCACGGCCAATGGAAGCCGGTGGGGGAGCAATCCTCATTGGTCAGGCGCGTGGTGGCGGGCCCGGACGCGAGCGTGATCTTGCCGCGCTCCTTCGCCATGCCCTGCACAGCCAGCGCGACCGCCGAATTGGTCAAATCGGCGATGGCGAGGACATTTTCCTCATCGAACCATTTGCGCGCCGTGGCGGCGCCGACATCGGTCTTGTTCTGATGGTCGGCGGAAAGGATCTCGATGGGGCGGCCGAGCACCTTGCCGCCGAAATCCTCTACCGCCATTTTGGCGGCCTCCACCGAACCGACGCCGCCGAACTCGCTGTAGAGGCCCGACTGGTCGTTCAGCACGCCGATGCGGACGGGGCCGTCCGCGGCGTTCGCGGCCGAAAGCGCGAGCAGCGACGCTGCCGCGACCCCGGCGATCAATCCAAGGCGCATGATCATCCTCCCAGGTTTCGGGCGTGACGAAGGTCCGCCCGTTTTCGTTTCCACCCCGCGTTCGCCGGCTTCTTGAGCGTCGTGGGGCATGATTGTCTTTGCGTGCCGAAGCCGCGCGGCCGTCAGGGCGCGACAGCCCGGTCCGCGAATGCCGGCGCGCGTTTTTCCTTCCAGGCCAACAAGCCTTCCTGCGCCTCCGCTGACGTCAGGCTGGCGTCGAAGCGGGCCTGGATCTCGACGGGATCGGCGGTGCCGCGCGCCAGGGCATCGAGCGAGGCCTTCAAGCCGCGCACCGCGTCCGGCGCCCGCTCGGCGCAGGCGGCGGCAAGCGTCTCGGCCCGCGCCATCAGCGCATCCGGCGCCACCAGTTCCTGCAGGAAGCCGAGGCGCAGCATGGCGTCGGCGTCGATGGGCTCGCCGGTCAGCATCAGCAGCTTGGCGGCGGCGGGGCCAAGGCGTTCCACATAGCGGCGCAGGCCGCCATAGGCATATTGGATGCCGAGGCGGGCTGGCGGCATCATCATGCGCGATCCCGCGACGCCGATGCGGATGTCGCAGGCCAGGGCGAAGTCGGTCGCGCCGCCATAGACGCTTCCGTTGAGCGCACAGAGGGTTGGGATCTTGACCGCCTCAACGCGGTCGCACAGCGCGCTGAACGCGTGGGGCTGCGAGACGGCCGAGGTGCCGAAGCCGCCGATGTCGAACCCCGCGCTGAAGCTCGGCCCCTGCGCGGTAAAGACCAGGACCCGGATGCGGCGGTCGTCCTCCACCGCATCCAGCAAGGCGACGAGGCGCGCGATATCCTCACCCTGAAACCGGTTGTGCTGATGGGGCCGGTTCAGCCGGATCACGGCTTGCGCGTCCGCCACGCCCAGGGTGGGCGGGCCGCCTTCGGAGCTGGGCGTGGGTGAGGGAGAGGCGGGTCGTTGCCCGTTGGCGTTCGTCATTCCCTCTTTTTTGATTTCAAAAAAAATATGAGTCAATCTAAAAAAAATATGTGATGGTCGTGGCGTGACGCGGACGGCTTGGACTCGTTAGAGGGAAGGATCTGGCGACTTGGTGGGCGAAACGGCGGTGCAGAAGATCAATCGGACGGGCGAGATCGCGAAATGGATCCGCGGCGAGATCGAATCCGGCGCGCTGCCCCCTGGTGCGCGGCTGGAGGAACGGCCCCTGTCCGAACGGTTTGGCGTCTCCAAGACCCCGGTGCGCGAGGCGCTGATCCAGCTCGCCTCCCTCGGCCTCGTCGACCTGCGCCAGCGGCGCGGCGCCACCGTCACCGTGCTGAGCGTGGAGCAGGTGGTCTCCATGTTCGAGGTCATGACCGAGATGGAGGGCATGGCCGCCAAGCTCGCGGCGGCGCGCATGTCGGCGGAAGACCGCAGAGCGCTCGCTGAAGTTCACGCGAACAGTGCAGAACATGTGGAGAGCGGAGATTCTTCCGCATATGATTTGGCGAACACGCAGTTACATGAGCGAATTTACCGCGGAACATGTAACGAATATCTGGAATTCAACATCAGAGACATGCGTGCGCGGCTGCGGGTCTACCGCCGCTATCCGTTCCAGAAACCGGGTCGGATCGCGCGCTCCTATGATGACCATGGCCAGATCGTCGCGGCGATCCTGGCGGGCGACGGGGCGACGGCCAGCCGGGTGATGCACGAGCATATTACCACGGGCGGTCGCGTGTTCGCCGATCTGGTCGCACAGATGCCCCGCGTCTGGGAGCAGGTCTGACTTCAAGGCTTTGTTATAGAATGGAAAACCGGCGTCACGCCGGAGCGGGGCCGCAGCTTCGCGAACAAGGGAGGACGATATGAACATGGGCGAAAAGACCCTCACCGGCGCGCAACTCCTGCGCCATCCCATGCTGATCGGCGGCGACTGGGTCTGGGCCGCATCCGGCGAAACCCTCGCCGTGGAGAACCCGGCGCGGCGCGAAATCTTCGCCGAGGTGCCCCGGGGCGGCGCCGTAGAAGTCGACCTGGCCGTCGATAAGGCACTGGAAGCATTCATCTCCTGGCGCAAGGTGCCGCCGCGCGAGCGGGGCCGGCTGTTGATGCGGATCGCCGATGGCATCGATGCCCGGCACGAGGAAATCGCCAGAACCGTCGCGACCGAGACCGGCAATGCCCTGCGCACCCAGGCCCGTCCGGAGACCAAGGCGGCAGCGGAGATGTTCCGCTATTTCGGCGGCCTTTCGGGCGAGTTGAAGGGTGAGACCCTGCCGTTCTCAGACGATCTCCTCAGCTACACCCAGCGCGAGCCGCTCGGCGTCGTTGCGGCCGTCATCCCATGGAATGCCCCGTTTTTGCTGGCTGCCGTGAAGATCGCTCCGGCCCTTTGCGCGGGCAACACCATGGTCATGAAGACCGCCGAGGACGCCCCCCTGGCGGTGCTGATGCTGGCGGAGATCTGCGCCGAGCATTTGCCCCCTGGCGTCGTCAACATGTTGACCGGCACCGGCCCGGAATGCGGTGCGCCGCTGATCAACCATCCGAAGGTGGCGAAACTCTCCTTCACCGGCTCCACCGCTGTCGGCAAGCTGGTTATGGAAGCTGCCGCGAAGCGGATTCTTCCGGTTTCCCTTGAGCTTGGCGGCAAGAGCCCCTCCATCGTCTTCCCGGACGCGGATGAGGATTGGGTGGTGGACGGCATCATTTCCGCGATGCGCTTCACCCGTCAAAGCCAGTCTTGCACCGCCGGTTCGCGCCTGTTTCTCCACCGCAAAATCTACGACGGGTTCCTGGAGCGCCTAGCCGACAAGGCGTCGAAGCTGCGCCTCGGCGATCCGCTCGCGGAAGACACGGACATCGGCGCCATCATCAATGAGAAGCAGTTCAAAAAAGTCTGCGGCTATGTTGAAGAAGGCTTGCAGCAGAAGGGCTCGCGCCTCGTCATGGGCGGCCTGCCGGATAAAGATGGGCCGCTGAGCGCGGGCTATTTCATGCGCCCGACCGCGTTCGCACAGGCTGAAAACGATTGGCGTTTGGCGCGCGAGGAAATCTTCGGCCCGGTGCTCGTCGCCATTCCCTGGGAGGACGAGGCGGACGTGGTGAAGATGGCCAATGACAGCCATTATGGCCTTGCCGCCTATATCTGGACCCACGACATCGGCAAGGCGCTGCGCACCGCCCGCGATGTCGAGGCCGGCTGGGTGCAGATCAACCAGGGGGCGGGTCAATTGCCCGGCCATTCCTACGGTGGCTACAAGCAGAGCGGCCTCGGGCGCGAGTTCTCGCTTTCGGCGATGCTGGACAGCTTCACCCAGTCGAAGAACATCACGGTCAACCTCACCCGTTAAATCCGGGCAGGGCGGGCAGCATCGCCGACTTGGGCCTTCAATTCCTTGATGAAGGCATCCACCAGCGGCTGCTCGCCTTTCAGCCGACGCGTCGCGACGAAATGTGCCGATTCAAAGCCGTAGCTTTCCGGCTTTAGGGCCCGCATCTCGCCGCGCCGCGCCCAGTCGTCGCCGATGTGGCGCGGCAGATAGCCGATGAAATGACCGGACAGGATCATCATCACCTGTGCCTCCATATGCATGACCGAGGCGCTCGCGCGCGGATGGTTCACCCGGTAGAGATCGTCGAGGTGTCGATAGCGCCGCACGGAGAAGAGCGCCGCCTCGATCTGCGCGTGTTGCATCTCCCGCATCGGGACCGTGAACAGCGCGTGCCCTTTGCCGCAATAGAGCGCATGGGGTTCGCGGTGCAGGGGGATATAGGTGATGCCCGGCACCTTCTGCGAGAACGGGCCGACCACGATATCGCGGGCGCCATCCATCAACGCCTGCTCAAGCACCAGCGGCGTGCCGAGTTCCAGATCCACGAACACCTCTGAGGCATAGTCCATGTATCGCGCCAGGGCGGTCTGCAGCCCGAGCGTGGGATTGGTCACGACCCCATCGACAATCCCAAGCCGCAGCCGTCCGACCAATGTGCGTTGGTCGCGCCCGATGCGGCTATGGAAGGCATCGACATCTGCAAACAATTGCTTGGCCGCCGCAAAGGTGGATTCCCCGAACGGGGTGAGGCGGAAGCCGGCGCGCCCGCGCTCGCACAATTGCCCGCCGAGCTTGCGCTCCAGGGCCGCCAGATGGGTGGACAGGGTGGATTGAGAAAGGTTGAGGGTGATCTGCGCATCGGCAAACCCGCCTGCTTCGGCCAACGCCACGAACACGCGCAGCAGCCGAAGGTCGATATTATCCAGTCGCCGCATGCACTTTCCTTCACTCAGTGTCTCACATTTAAAATTATCGATGTGAGGTTCCAATAAAAACGATTTTTCCGGATGTGAATATGCCGGAGCATGGCGCCACTTCCAAAGGAGCGACCGCCATGAGGCATAAAGATCGCATTGCCGCTTTTGCCGTTCTGGGCCTGCTGGCCCTTTCGGCCCCGGCTTCCGCCGCCGATAAAATCAGGGTTCTCGCGCCCACCTGGCCGGGTTTTGCGCCCGTCTTCGTGGCCATGGACAAGGGCTATTTCAAAGCCCTCGGCCTTGATGTGGATATGCGGTTCGAGGACGACCGCTCGAACGTCATGGCCGCCATGGCGCGTGGTGACATTGAGGTGGACATGCGCACGGTGGGCGAGCATCAGGGCCGCCCGCGCGATGCCTCCACCCCTGGCATCATCATCGGCACCATCGACAAGTCGGTGGGCGGCGATGGCGTGATCGCGGACGGGTCGATTTCTTCCGTCGCGGCGCTGAAGGGCAAGACCGTGGCGTCCGAGGTCAACATTCCCGCCCGCCTGTTGCTGCAACTGGCGCTGAAGAAGGAGGGGATGACCCTCAAGGACCTGAAGATGAAGGAGATAGCGACCGCCGACACCGTGGCCGTATTCGCCGACCCCTCGATCATGGCGATCGCCACCTACGAGCCCGTCCTGTCGCAGGCGATCACCGCCAACGCGAACCGCAAGGGCAAGATCCTGCTCTCCTCCAAGGATAGCGACATCATCGTCGATATCATCGCGGCGCGTCAGGACGATCTGAAGGCTAACCCGAAGAAGTATCAGGCCTTCCTGAAGGGGATTTATGAAGCGGTCGATCTCTACAAGAAAAATCCGGCGGAATTCATCAAGCTCGCCGCGCCGCACTTCAATTTGAGCGAGGCCGAGGTGAAGGACATTCTCGACACCTCGCTTGCTTATACCTCGCTTGCCGATGCCGAGGCCTATATCGGCACGGCCGGCAAGCCGGGCACGCTCTATGGCATCTTCAACACGGTGATGGAGCTCAACCTGGAGAATGGTGCCGCCGACACCAAGCTCGACCCCGCCCAGCAGATCGACCCCTCGGTGGTTTCCGCAATCGCGGGGACAAAGTGAGCGAGCCTGCCGCAGCATCTTCATCGCCGGCACAGGCCGGCGGTGAGTCCGGCGCGTCATCGGACGGCGCGCCGGCGATGGGCGGTGGGTTCGCGCTGCGCGACCTGTTCCGCCTGCGCGCGCCCTTGCCGCGCACCGTCAGTGCGCTGATCGCGCTGGGCGCCAGTGCGCTCGTTCTGGCGGTTTGGGAAGGGGTCGCGCGGCTCGGGCTTACGAACCCGGTGTTCTTTCCCGCGCCGAGCGCCGTGATTTCGGCCATGGGGCGCATGTTCGCGGACCAGCATCTCGCCTGGAACGCCTGGGTCTCGATCCTGCGGGTTTGGAGCGCGTTTCTGCTGGCGGCGGTCATGGCCATTCCCATCGGCATGATGATGAGCGCCTATCGCGCCATCGGCGCCGCGCTCGAACCCATCGTGGATTTCATCCGCTATCTGCCGGTGCCCGCTTTGGTGCCGCTCTCCATCATCTGGTTCGGCGTCGGGGAGGAGACCAAGATCTTCCTGCTCTGGCTCGGCACCTTCTTCCAATTGGTGCTGCTGGTTTCCGACGACATGCGGCGGGTGCCGCAGGAATATATCGAAATCGCCTATACGGTCGGCGCCAAGCCCGGGCAGGTGCTGAAGGATGTGGCCTTCCGCGCCATGCTGCCGGGGCTGGTGGACAATCTGCGCATCACGCTCGGCTGGTGCTGGACCTATCTGATCATCGCCGAGATCGTCGCGGCGGACAGCGGCCTCGGCTTCGTCATCTGGGCGGCACGCCGCTACATGAAGACGCCGGAAGTGATGGCGGGTGTGTTCCTTATCGGCATCATCGGCCTTCTCACCGACCAATTGCTGCGCGCCGCCCACCGCCGCGCCTTCCGCTATCTGTGAGGGTGCTCGGATGACCGCTCATCTCACCTTCACCAATGTCACCAAGCGCTTCGGCCAAGTCGAGGTGGTGGCGACGCCGTTCAACCTGAAAATCGCGCGCAACGAATTCGTGGTGTTCCTCGGGCCCTCCGGCTGCGGCAAGACCACGTTGATGCGCATGATCGGCGGTCTCGATACGCCGAGCAGCGGGGAAATCCGGCTCGACGGCGCGCCGGTGGGCGGGCCGGACTGGCGGCGCGGCATGGTGTTCCAGTCCTATTCCTCCTTTCCCTGGCTGACGGTGGCGGAGAACGTCGCCTTCGGCATGCGCTACCGCACCGATCTGTCGGAGGAGGAGAAGCTGGGCCGGCGGGATCATTATCTCGATCTGGTCGGCCTCTACGAATTCTCCGACACCTATCCAAACCGGGTCTCCGGCGGCATGCGCCAGCGCATCGCCATCGCCCGCACGCTCGCCGCCGGTTCCGACGTGCTGCTGATGGACGAGCCCTTCGGCGCGCTCGATGCCCAGCGGCGCGAGCAATTGCAGGGCGAATTGCGGCGCATCCAGCGCCGCGATGCCAAGACCGTGGTGTTCGTGACCCACGATGTGGAGGAAGCCGCCTTCCTCGCCGACCGGGTCATCGTGTTTTCCAAGCGCCCGGCGCGGATCATGGCGGAAATCGATGTGCGCGCGCGCCTCGGCGAGGACCGCACGCTGGAGATGCGCGACGGGGCGGATTTCTTCGCCCTGCGCAACGAGATGCTGCGCCTCGTGCGGGCGAGCGCGGGAGAAGAGCCATGATGGCGGGCGGATTGCTGGGCGGCCTCGCGGGGCGCGCGGTTCTGGTGACGGGATCGAGCCGGGGCATCGGCCTCGGCATCGCCCGCGCGTTCGCGGCCGCGGGTGCCGATCTGCATATGCTGGCGGAGGATGACGGCATCTTTGAAGCCGCCGAGCGGCTGGGCGCGCGCGGCCACAGGGCCGACATCACCCGCACCGCCGATCTTGAGGCCGTGGCGCAGGAGATCGCCCATCTCGATGTTCTGGTGAACAATGCAGGGTTGGAGCTGATTACCCCACTGGATGATCCGAGCGCGGAAAACGAGCTGAGATTCCGACGCGTCATCGAGATCAATGTGACGGGCACATTCTTGGCCACCCGCGCTTTTGCGCCGAAGCTCTCCCATGGCGGGCGGATCATCAACACCGCATCCATCTGGTCGCGCACCGCCGAACCTTTGTTCGCCGCCTATGTCGCCTCAAAGCATGCGGTCATCGGCCTGACCAAGACCTTCGCGAAAGAGCTTGGCCCGCGCGGCATCAATGTGAATGCGGTCTGCCCGGGCTGGGTGCGCACGGACGCTTCGCTGCGCTCCCTGCGCGCCATGGCCGAGCGCACCGGCCGGCCGGAGGACGATCTGCTGCGCGAGATCGTGGCGGTGCAGGCGCTGCCCGGCTTCATGGATCCGGACGATGTGGCCGGCACCTATCTGTTTCTGGCTTCCGACCTCGCCGCCAACATTACCGGCCAGAGCCTCGGGGTCGATCGTGGAGAAGCACCGTGGTGAACCCATCTGAGACCTTGCCGCACCAAGGCCTGTGCATCGTCGTCACCGGCGCGGCGAGCGGCATCGGCCGCGCTTGCGCCGACCGGCTGGCGCGCGCCGGCGCCCATGTGGTGGGGTTCGACATTCAGCCGGTGGAAACCACCGCCTGGCATCCCGTCACGGTCGATCTCACCGACGAGGCGGCGGTGGTCGCGTCGATGGATGCGGCGGCGGCGCACCTCGGCGGGCTCGACGTGATCGTGAACAGCGCCGGGCTGGATCTCGAAAGCCCGCTCTGCGCCTTCGATTTCGCCGCCTTCGAGAAGATGCTGGCGGTGAACGTGCGCGGCACCATCCTGATGGCGCGCGAAGCCGCACGGCTGTTCGGCGAACAGGGGCGCATCATCAATATCGCGTCCGAACTCGGCTATCTCGGCCGGCAGGGCGCCTCGGGCTATTGCGCCACCAAGGGCGCCATACTGGCGCTGACCCGTTCCTGGGCGCGCGAGCTTGCCCCGCGCATTTTGGTGAATGCCGTGGCGCCGGGGCCGGTGGATACGCCCTTGCTCAATTTCGCCGGCATGGATGCGGCCCAGCAGGCGCTGGAAACCCACAATCCGCTGCGCCGCATCGGCCGGCCGGAGGAGGTGGCCGAGGCCGTCGCCTTCCTCGCCTCCCGCCATACGAATTTCATCACCGGCCAATGCATCAGCGTCGATGGCGGCGCGGCCATGCACTGAGGGGACATAAGATGGTCGATAGCGTCTACATGGCCGAACTGAGCTGGCCGCAATATCAGGCGAAGGTCGCCGCCGGGGCGACGGTGTTCATTCCCCTCGGCACCACCGAGCAGCACGGCCCCCATTTGCCGCTGAACGTGGACGTGGTGCTGCCCACCGCCGTGTGCGCGCGGGTGGCGGCGCAGATCGGCGGCATCGTCGCGCCGGCGATTCCCTATGGCTACAAGTCCCAGCCCCGCTCCGGCGGCGGCGAAGCCTTTCCCGGCACCACGAGCCTCGATGCCTACACCTTTGCCCTGGTGCTGCGCGATGTGATCCGGGCCCTCGGCGCCGATGGCGTGCGGCGGATCGTGGTGGTGAACGGCCATTACGAGAACATGTGGCCCGGCGTCGAGGGCGTGGACCTCGGCCTGCGCGAGCTGCGCCGTGACGGCATCACCGGCATGCAGCTGATGCGCCTGGAATATTGGGATTTCGCCCGCCGCGAAACGCTGGAACGCCTGTTCCCCGACGGCTTCCCCGGCATCGACCTGGAACATGCGAGCCTGCTGGAAACCTCGCTCATGCTGCTGGTGCGGCCGGAACTGGTGGAGATGGAGAAGGTGCCGTCCGACGGGCCGGCGCAATTCCCCACCTATGACATGCACCCGGTGCCGAAAGGCTTCGTCCCAGCGTCCGGCGTGTTGGCGGTGGCCCATGGCTCCACCGCCGAAAAGGGCCAGTGGCTGATGGACGATTATGTCGCCGGCATTACCGCGGCGGTGCGCAAGGAATTCAATCTCTGACGGCGCGGGCGCGGCCCGCTTGAGCCAGATGGCAGGTTTTTCATGGTTGGAAAGTTCGAGCCGGCGGATTCCGGCAGCATCCCGCGCTTCGCCGGCATCGCCACCTTCATGCGCCTGCCGCAGGCGGAGCCCGGCGAGGTCGATATTGCTTTGCTCGGCGTGCCGTTTGACGGCGGGGTCACCAATCGCGCCGGCACGCGCCATGGTCCGCGCGAATTGCGCAACCAGTCGAGCCTGACCCGCCGGGTGCATCATGTCACCGGCGTCTCCCCCTATGACCAGGCGCGGATCGCCGATTGCGGGGATGCCCCCGTCGATCCCCTCGATCTGATGAAGACCTTGAAGCTGGTGGGCGATTTCTATGCCGGCGTGCGCACCGCCGGGGCGGTGCCGCTTTCGGCCGGCGGCGATCACCTGATGACGCTGCCGATCCTGCGCGGGCTGGTCCCCGACGTACCGGTGGGCGTGGTGCAGTTCGATGCCCATTCCGACACCTATGACGGCTTTTTCGGCGGTAATCCCTACAACCACGGCACCCCGTTCCGCCGCGCCATCGAGGAGGGGCTGATCGATCCCAAGCGCTTCGTCCAGATCGGCCTGCGCGGCGCGATCTCGGATGCCTCGAACTTCGATTTCGCCAAGGCCTGCGGCATCCGCATGATCTTCATGGAGGAATTCATCAAGCGCGGGCCGCAGGACGTGATGGACGAGGTCCACGCCATCCTGGGCGACAAGCCGGCCTATGTGACCTTCGACATCGACAGCCTCGACCCCGCCTTCGCGCCCGGCACCGGAACGCCGGAGATCGGCGGCTTCACCACCCGCGAGACGCAGCACATGGTGCGGGCGCTCGCGGGGCTGAACCTGATCGGCGCGGACCTCGTGGAGGTGTCGCCGCCGTTCGACCCGTCCGGCCTCACGGCGCTGACGGGCGCAAGCATCATGTTCGAGCTTCTGTGCGTGCTGGCCGATGCGGTCGCGGCGCGCCGGGGCGCCCCGCTCGCCCTGGAAGCGGTCTGAGGAGAATCCAATGGCCCACGGATATCAGAGCGGCCGGCTCGACCTGCCCTTCGTCGGCATCTGCACCTTCGGCAAATACCCGCTCGGGCTCGATTGGGAAAACATCGAGGCGGATGTCGCGATTCTCGGCGCGCCGTTCGACCTTGGCACCCAATGGCGTTCCGGCGCCCGCTCGGGCCCGCGCGCGATCCGCGAGGCCTCCACCTTGTTCGCCTTCGGTCATTCCGGCGCCTATGACCATGAGGATGACGTGGTCTATCTGCCCGCCGGTGCCGCGCGCATCCTCGACATGGGCGATGCGGATATGATCCACACCGACACCGCCCAAAGCCACGCCAATATTGAAGCCTGCGTGCGCAAGATCCTTCAGGCCGGGGCGCTGCCGGTGGTGATGGGGGGCGATCATTCCGTCAACATCCCCTGCGTCGCCGCCTTTTCCGACGAGGCGCCGATCCATCTGGTGCAGTTCGACGCGCATCTGGATTTCGTCGATGAGCGACACGGCGTGCGCAATGGCCATGGCAGCCCCATGCGCCGCGCCGCCGAGCGCGCCCATGTCACCGGCCTGACCCAGCTCGGCATTCGCAATGTCTCTTCCACCGCCCGCGAGGGCTATGAGGATGCCCGCCGCATGGGCAGCGATATCCTCAGCGTGCGGCAGATCCGAAAGCTTGGGACCGAGGCGGTGCTGGAGCGCATTCCGGCGGGCGCGCGCTATTATCTCAGCATCGACATCGACGGCTTCGACCCCTCCATCGCTCCCGGCACCGGCACGCCGAGCCATGGTGGCTTCACCTATTACGAGGTGCTGGAGCTGCTGGACGGCCTCGCCAAGCGGGGCACCATCGTCGGCGTGGATCTGGTGGAGGTGGCGCGTGAATATGATCCGGCCGGCGTCACCGCCATCCTCGCCGCGCAGGTGCTGCTGAACCTCATCGGCCGCATCCTGCACCAGCGCGGCCGCTGAGTTTAGGCCGCCCGCGCGCCCATGAGCTTGTCGGCGATCATCTCGCCGATGGGCAAAGCGGCGGTGGCGGCGGGGGAGGGCGCATTGCACACATGCAGCGAGCGCGGCGTCTGCTCGAACAGGAAGTCGTGCACCAAGGTTCCGTCCGCCAGCACCGCCTGGGCGCGGATGCCGGCTTCATAGGGCTGGAGGTCCGCCATGGTCAGGTCCGGGCAATATTTGCGGCATTGCGCGAGATAGCCGGCGGGCAGGAGGGAATTCTTCAGCTCCTTGATCGCCGCGCGCGGATTGTTGGCGAGCGTGTGCCAGAAGCCGGGGAAGCTGAGCGTATCGGCGAGATCGGCCGCGTTCACCGAGAGCTTGGGATAGCCCTCGCGCGCCATGCCGAGCACGGCGTTGGGGCCGACCGTCACCGAGCCGTCGATCATGCGGGTGAGGTGGATGCCGAGGAACGGCAAGGTGGGGTCCGGCACGGGATAGATCAGGTGCTTGACGATGGCATTGCGGCTCGGTGGCAGGCGATAATATTCGCCCCGGAACGGCACGATGCGGTGGGTGACCTTCAGCCCGGCAAGGCGCGCGATGCGGTCGGATTGCAGGCCGGCGCAGGCCACCAGCATCTTGCCGCGATGGGTGACGCCGCCGCTGCGCACCTCCACATCGCCCGCCCCCTCGCGGATCGCATCCACCTTTGCGCCGAGCCGGATGGTGCCGCCCGCCGCCTCGATCTCTCGGGCCAGGGCGACGCAGACCTGCTTGTAATCGACGATGCCGGTGGAGGGCACGAACAGGGCGCCGATGCCGGTGATGTTGGGTTCGCGCCGCCGCAGCTCGGCACCGTCCAGCCGCTCCACTTCCACGCCGTTTGAGGCGGCGCGCTGGTAGAGCGCGTCCATGCGCGCCAGTTCCTCCGCGTCGGTGGCCACCAGCAGCTTGCCGCAGGTCTCAAACGCGATGTTGTGGGCGCGGCAGAAGTCCTTGGTCGCCTGGGCGCCGGTGCGGCACAGCTCGGCCTTGAAGCTGCCGGGGGCATAATAGATGCCGGCATGGATCACGCCGCTGTTGTGTCCGGTCTGGTGGCGCGCGAGGCCGCCTTCCTTCTCCAGCAGCAGCACGCCCGCGCCGGGCCGGCGCCGGAGGATCTCGCGCGCGGTGGACAGGCCGACGATGCCGCCGCCGATGATGATGAAATCATAGAGCATGATGCTCGTTTCCTCCCACAGATTGCGGCGGTGTACCAGCGCCGGAGACCGCGCCCGATCGATGCGTGAGGCCTCAAGTGTTCTCGTTGCCGATTTCCGCACCCGCCGACCTGCCCCCTCCCTAACCCTCCCCCGCAGGCGGGAGAGGGGACAACGCGTTGCGGGAGAAGCAAGTCTCATCCTGATCAATCTTCTCCCTCTCCCGCTTGCGGGGAGCGGGAAGGCATCCCGGGGTGCCCTCAGCCCTCCAGGGGGCGGATCGGCACGCCGGCCCGCCAGGCGGCGATGGCCTCGACGATCTGCGGGAAGGCGATACGATAGGTGTTTTCCGTGACATAGCCGATGTGGGGCGTCGCCAGCACATTCGGCAGGAAGCGGAACGGGTGGTCCGGCGCCAGCGGCTCGGTGTCGAACACGTCGAGCGCGGCACCGGCGATGCGGCGGGCCTGGAGCGCCTCGATCAGCGCCGGCTCGCTCACCAGCGGCCCGCGCGAGGTGTTGACCAGGAAGGCGCCCGGCTTCATCAGGCCGAGTTCTGCCGCCCCGACGATGCCCTGCGTGCGGGCGCCGAGCTTGAGGTGGATGGTCAGCACATCGGCGCGGGCGAACAATTCCTCTTTCTCCACCCGCTTCACCCCGGCCTCGGCGGCGCGCTCTGCGGTGAGGTTCTGGCTCCAGGCGATCACCTCCATGCCGAACGCCTTGCCGAATTGCGCCACCGCCGTGCCGATCCGGCCGAGGCCGAGCACGCCCAGCGTCTTGCCGGCGATGTCGATGCCGAGGCCGGTTTGCCAGCCGCCGGCGCGCACCGACGCGGCCTCGCGGTGCAGGCCCCGCGTCACCGCCAGCACCAGCGCCCAGGTGAGGGCCGGCGTCGCATGGGGATCGCCGCCGGCGGTGCCGCACACCGCGATGCCGCGCGCCTTGGCCGCTGCGGTATCGATCGAGGCATTCCACATGCCGATGGTGACGATGAGTTTGAGCTGCGGCAGGCGGGCGATCAGCGCCGCGTCGACGGGGGTGCGCTCGCGCGTGAGCACCAGTGCGTCGAACGGCGCGAGGCGGGCCGCCAATTGGTCCTGATCGGCCACGGTGTCGTGGAAGAACACCACGTCGGCAGCGGGTTTGAGGCTGCCCCAATCTGCCATTCCCTCGGCGACGCTCTGGTAGTCGTCCAGGACGGCGACGCGGGCGGGTACAGGCTGTGTCATTGAAATGCTCGCTATTGGGCGCATGTGTTGCGGATGCCTTTGATCCGGCTTCGGGGCTAAAATGGCAATCTCAGTCCGTGAATCGGATCGCGCCGGAGCGGCAGCGCTCGCCCGCCGGGTCATCCATCCAGCCAGCCAGGAGGTCCGAATGGCCATCCAAGCCAGTCTCAATGCCCGCATCGGCGAGGTGACGCAGCGCATTGCTGAGCGCAGCCGCGCCAGCCGCGCGCGCTATCTCGACCGCATCGCCGCCGCCGGCGAGGCCGGACCCCGCCGGCGCGCGCTCGGATGCGCCAACCAGGCCCATGGATTCGCCGCCTGCCTGCCCGGCGACAAGGCCGAGCTGCGCGCCGGGGAGGGCGGAAATCTCGCGATTGTGACCGCCTATAACGACATGCTCAGCGCCCACCAGCCCTATGAGCGCTTCCCCGAGATGATCCGCGAAGCCGCCCGCGACGTGGGCGGTGTCGCGCAGGTGGCGGGCGGGGTGCCGGCCATGTGCGACGGCGTCACCCAGGGCGAGGCGGGCATGGAGCTGTCCTTGTTCTCCCGCGAGGTGATCGCGCTCTCCACGGCGGTGGCGCTCTCGCACCAGACCTTCGATGCCGCCGTGTTCCTGGGCATCTGCGACAAGATCGTGCCCGGCCTGATCATCGGCGCGCTGTCCTTCGGCCATCTGCCGGCGGTGTTCATCCCGAGCGGCCCCATGACCTCGGGCCTGCCGAACGACGAGAAATCCCGCATCCGCCAGCTCTTCGCCGAGGGCAAGATCGGCCGCGATGCGCTGCTGGAGGCGGAGTCCCAATCCTACCACGGGCCCGGCACCTGCACCTTCTACGGCACCGCCAACACCAATCAGATGATGATGGAAATCATGGGCGTGCATCTGCCGGGCGCGTCCTTCGTCAATCCCAACACGCCGCTGCGCGATGCGCTCACCCGCGAGGGCACCAGGCGGGCGCTCGCCAATAGCGCGCTCGGCAATCATTACACCCCGCTCGGGCGGATGCTGGACGAGAAGGCGTTCGTGAACGGCGTGGTGGGCCTGCACGCCACCGGCGGCTCCACGAACCACACGCTCCATATCGTCGCCATGGCGGCGGCGGCGGGCATCGTCCTGACCTGGAACGACTTTTCCGATCTTGCCGAAGTGGTGCCGCTGCTCACCCGCGTCTATCCCAACGGCAAGGCGGACGTGAACCATTTCCACGCCGCCGGCGGCATGGGCTTCGTCATCCGCGAACTGCTCTCCGCCGGCCTGCTGCACGAGGATGTGGAGACCGTGTGGGGCACCGGCCTTTCCGGCTACACGGCCGAGCCGGGCCTGGATGAAAACGGCGCTTTGGTGTGGCGCGACGCCACGGCGGCGAGCGGCGACGAGGCGGTGTTGCGTCCGATTGCGCGAGCGTTCCAGCCCACCGGGGGGCTCAAGGTGCTGGACGGCAATCTCGGCCGTGCGGTCATCAAGACCTCGGCGGTGGCGCCGGAGCGCCATGTCATCGAGGCGCCGGCGCGGGTGTTCCATTCCCAGGAGGCGCTGCAGGCGGCGTTCAAGGCCGGCAGCCTCACGGGGGATTTCGTCGCCGTGGTGCGGTTCCAGGGACCGAAGGCCAATGGCATGCCGGAATTGCACAAGCTCCTACCGCCGCTCGGTGTTTTGCAGGATCGCGGGCAGAAGGTGGCGCTGGTGACCGATGGGCGCATGTCCGGCGCCTCGGGCAAGGTGCCATCCGCCATCCACGTGACGCCGGAAGCCGCCGCCGGGGGGCCGATCGGCAAGATCCGCGATGGCGATCTGGTGCGGCTCGATGGCGTTTCCGGCCATCTCACCGCGCTGGTGGATGCGGACGAATGGGCCGCCCGCGCACCGGCACAGGAGGATCTCTCGGACTCCCACGTGAATGTGGGCCGGGAATTGTTTGCACCGTTCCGAAATGCGGTGGGGACGGCGGATACCGGGGCGAGCATCTTTTCGCTCACGGCGGCCTGAGCGAAAGCAAGTGATCGCAACGGGTTTTGGCCCTCGATGTTTCACGTGAAACGTTGAGGGCCGTAGAAGAACACGTGAAATCAGGCCCTGAACTTCGTGAACATTGCAACTAAACCTGAATTTCCGCGCAGAATTTCTGAATTGCTAAAAAAATGCGTCCCATTGCCGGTGGATGCGGGCGCGATGTAAGCTTCGCCCCGCGATCGAGCGCGGGGCAGGGAGATGGGTCAGGGGTCGGCATGGCGCGAGTGACACTGGCCAGGGTGACGCTTGCCGACGTGGCGCGCGTGGCCGGGGTCGACATGTCCACGGCCTCGCGCGTGCTGCGGGGCGAGGCGACCCAGCGGGTGCGCGAGGAGACCCGCGCCCGCATCCTCAAGGTGGCCGAGGAGATGCAGTATCTCGCCAATCCCCTGGCGCGGGGCCTGCGCACGGCGCGCACCTATACCCTCGGCATCCTGGTGCCGCAGCTCGACAATCCGGTATTCGCCTCGGCCATTCGCGGGGCCGAGCTGGCGGCGGCGGACCTTGGCTATTCGCTGCTGATCTCCCATCGCGAGCCGGGGGCGGCGGCCTCCACCATCGCCAAGCTCTCGCAGATGAACCGGGTGGACGGCCTGCTGGTGGCGAGCCTCGATGATGACGCGGTGCTGCGCACCGACCTGAAGGCGGCGCAGGTGCCCTATGTGCTGCTCAACCGCACCTTGCCGGGCGCGCCGCTGAGCGTGGTGCTGGACAGCCGCGCGGCGGCGCGCACGGCGGTGGAGCATCTGGTGGAGCTGGGCCACCGGCGCATCGCCCATCTCGCCGGCCGGGCCGGCGGCTTCAACGCCGCCGAGCGCCAGCAGGGCTATCGCGAGGGGCTGGAGGCCGCCGGCATCGTCTATGATCCCGCCTTGGTGGCGGTGGCGGGCTATACGGCGGAAGGCGGCATGGCAGCGATGCGCGACCTGCTGGCGCAGCGGCCCACGGCGGTGCTGGCCGCGACCCTGGTTTCGGCGGCGGGCGCCATGGTGGTGCTGCACGAGCAGGGCATCCGCATTCCCGAGGATGTCTCGGTGCTCGGCCTGCACGACGCGCCGGTGGCGCGCATGCTCTATCCCGCACTCACCACGGTGATGATGCCGACCGAGGAAATGGGGCGGGTCGCCGCCTCGCTGCTGATCCGCAGCCTCAATGGCGAGGCGCCGGAGGCGGTGCCGCCGCTGCCGCCCGGCGCGCTGATGCCGCGCGCCTCCACCGGCCCCGCGCCGCGCTGAGCGCGGCTTTCCTGCGCCGCGGCCCCTCCCTCGCAGGGACCCTCCAATAAAGCCGCTTGACGGGATGGGTTGCGTCTGACAGCTTTGAACAAACGATTGTTCAGACGTGAAACAAGCCGTCAAGGCCATCGCGGCGAACGAGAAGACTGAAACGGGAGGACGCCAAGATGTCGGCACGCATGTGCCAGCACGTCTGCGCCTCCGCTTGCGAGAGGTGCACATGACCGGGCCAGCCATCGCCGCGAACCAGGATGCGGATCAGGCCGACAGCGCGTTGGCGGCAGAGTTCGCCGCGATCGTCGGGGCGGACAATACGCTGACCGAACTGGAGGCGCGCAGCGCCTATGCCCACGACCGGCTGCCGTTCGCCAATTTCCGCGCCCGCTCCGGCAAGCTCGCCGGGGTGATGCCGCGCCTGGTGGTGCGTCCGCGCTCCGCCGCCGAGGTGGCGCAGGTGGTGCGGTTCGCCCATGACCGCTCAATCCAGCTGATCCCGTTCGGCAACGGCTCCGGCGTGCTGGGGGGCGCCATTCCGCTCGGCCGCGAGGTGATGGTGGACCTGCGCTTGCTGGACAAGATCGTCTCCATCGACCCGGTCAACGCCATGGTGACGGTCGAGGCCGGCATGAATGGCGCGGTGTTCGAGGCGGCGCTGAACGCCGAGGGGTTCACCACCGGCCATCTGCCCCAATCGATCGAGATTTCCACCGTGGGCGGCTGGGCCGCCTGCCGGGGCGGCGGGCAGGCGTCCAGCCGCTACGGCAAGATCGAGGACATGGTGGTGGGGCTGAAGGCGGTGCTGCCGGACGGCACGCCGCTGGAGATCCGCCCGGTGGCGCGGCGCTCCGTCGGCCCCTCTTTGCGCGACCTGCTGGTGGGCAGCGAGGGCGCGTTCGGCATCATCACCGAACTCACCTTGCGCCTGTGGAAGCTGCCGGAAGTCGAGCGCGGCGTGGTGCTGGCCTTCCCCTCGCTGGAGGCCGCCTGGGAGAGCGCGCGCGGCATCATGCAGGCGGAGTTGCGGCCCACCATCGCCCGCATCTATGACGCCGCCGAAAGCGCCGAGCGCACCGCCGACATCGCCTTGTTCAAGACCAAGCCGATCCTCGCCATCCTGGTGTTCTCGGGCGCCGAGCCGGTGGTCAGCGCGGAACAGGACGCGGCGCTTGCCATCGCCCGCGCCCACGGCGCCGAAATCGGCCCGGACGGGCCGTTCCACCATTGGAAGGAAAACCGCTACGTCGCCTATTCCCAGAAATGGCAGGCGGCGGGCTATTACAACGACACGGTGGAGGTCACGGGAAACTGGTCCGCCATCCCCGGCATGTATGCGGCCATGGTCGCGGCGGTGCGGGAGATTTATCCCGACATCCATTTCGGCGCCCACTGGTCGCACATCTATCCCGAGGGGGCGTGCCAATACATGACCATCCGCCTGCCGCCCATGGAGGAAGCCAAGGCCCTGCCGCTTCATGCCCGGCTGTGGGAGGCGCTGCAGACCCTCGCCCTCGACCATGGCGGCTCCATCGCCCATCATCATGGGGTCGGGGTGTTCCGCAATCCGTGGATCGCGCGCGAATTGGGGACGGGGCTCGGCGTGCTGCAGGCCATCAAGGATGCGCTCGATCCCGGCAATCTCATGAATCCGGGCAAGCTCGGCCTGCGCCCGGCCGCCGGCGCGCGGGACGTGCGCAATGGTTGAGCGTGGCGCAAGCGTGGAGATGATCCATGGCGGGTGATCTCCTGCTCGGCATCGATCTTGGCGCGGGCTCGCTGAAGGCGAGCGTGATCCGCGCCGACGGCACGCTGGTGGCCGAAGCCTCCGCCCTCATCGCCACCTCCAGCCCCCATCCCGGCTGGAGCGAGCAGGACCCGCACGATTGGTGGCGGGCGGTGTGCGAAGCGGTGCCGCGCGCGGTGGAGGCGGCGAGCGCCGATCCCCGTTCCATCGCCGCCGTGGCGTTTTCCGCCGGCGCCCACACCCAGGTGCTGGAGGACAAGGCCGGCGCGGTGATCCGCCCTGCCATCTTGTGGAACGACCAGCGCTCCGGCGCCGAGACGCGTGAACTGCGGGAGATGGCGGACGCCCGCATTCTGGAGATCGGCGCCAACCGCGCCAACCCCACCTGGACCCTGCCGCAGATGGCCTGGCTGCGCCGCCACGAGCCCGAAGCCTTTGCCCGCGTGCATCGGCTCTATGTGGCCAAGGATTGGCTGCGCGCCCAGCTCACCGGCACCTGGGAGACCGACCCGATCGACGCGGTCGGCACCCTGATGGCCGATGCCCGTACCGGCGGCTGGTCACAGGAATTGTGCGATATGATCGGCTGGCCGATGCACACCCTGCCGCCCATCGTGCCGGCGAAATCCGTAGTCGGCGCCGTCACGGCGGCGGCGGCGCGGGCCACCGGGCTCGCGGAAGGCACACCCGTGGTGTGCGGCACCTCCGACACCGCTACGGAGACCTATGGCGCCGGCATGGTGCGCGAGGGGCTGGGCGTGGTGAAGCTCGCCACGGCGGCCACCGTGAGCGTGCTTTCGCCGTATGCGCGGCCGGATTTCACGGTGATCAATTATCCCCACATCGTGCCCGACCATTGGTATGTGATCGCCGCCACCAATTCCTGCGCCTCGGCCCACAAATGGCTGCGCGACACCTTCTATCGCCGTCCCGGCGAGGACGGCGGGGCGGTGTTTTCCGCCATGGACGAGGCCGCCGCAAAGGTGGCGCCGGGATCGGAGGGATTGTTCTTCCATCCCTATCTCAACGGCGAGCGCAGCCCCCATTGGGACCCGTTGCTGCGGGCCGATTATGTCGGCATCGGCTTCAACCACGGCCCCGGCCATTTCGTGCGGGCGCTCTATGAGGGCATCGCCTATTCGCTGCGCGACTGCCTGTTGGCGCTGCGGGCGAAGGACCTCGATTTCACCACCGCCCGCCTCACCGGCGGCGGCGCGAAAAGCGCGCTGTGGCGCCAGATCGTCGCCGACGTGCTGAACGTGGAGGTGGAACTGCCCGCGGTCGCCGATGCCTCGTTCGGCGCGGCGCTTCTGGCGGGGGTCGGTGTCGGCCTCTATGCCGACGAGCGGGACGCCGAACGCGCCATCCATGTGGTCTCGCGCGCCAAGCCCGATCCCGAACGCGCCGCGCTCTATGCGCGCGGCCATGAAATCTATGTGGATGTGCAGGCCGCGATGGCACCGCTCAATCATCGCATCCGCGCGTTCGTGGAGGCGCGATGATGCGCGCCTTTCCCCTTTCGAGAAGCGAGTGACACATGGGACGGGTGAGCCTGAAACAGGTGCGCAAAGCCTATGGCGCGGCGGTGGCCGTGCACGGCGTGGACCTCGACATTGCCGATGGAGAATTCGTGGTGTTCCTCGGCCCCTCCGGCTGCGGAAAATCCACCACCCTGCGCATGGTCGCGGGCTTGGAGGAGATCACCTCCGGCAGCGTGGAGATCGGCGGGCGCGACGTCACCAAGCTGGAGCCGAAGGACCGGAACATCGCCATGGTGTTCCAGAACTATGCGCTCTATCCCCACAAGACCATCTACGAGAACCTCGCCTTCGGCCTGCGCATGCGCAAGATGGAGCGCGAGGAGATCGACCGCCGGGTGAGGGCGGCCTCCACCATGCTGGGGCTCGATCCCTATCTGGAGCGCAAGCCCAAGCAATTGTCCGGCGGGCAGATGCAGCGCGTGGCGCTCGGCCGGGCGCTGGTGCGCGACCCGCAAGTGTTCCTGCTGGACGAACCGCTCTCCAACCTCGACGCCAAGCTGCGGGTGCGCATGCGCGAGGAAATCGCCCGCCTGCACCAGGAGGTCGGCACCTCCATGATCTATGTCACCCATGACCAAGTGGAGGCGATGACGCTCGCCAACCGCATCCTGATCATGCGCGATGGGCACGTGCAACAGGTGGGCGCGCCGCTGGAGGTCTACGACCGGCCGGCGAACCAGTTCGTCGCCGGCTTCATCGGCTCGCCGGAAATGAACTTCCTCGACGGGCGCATCGAGGGCGGGCGCTTCACCGCCGCCGGTTTCTCCCTGCCGCTGCCGGACGTTGCGGCGCGCGAGGGCGCCGAGATCGTGCTCGGCGTGCGGCCGGAACATATCCGCGTGGGGGAAGGGCCGGGCGCCCATGCCTTCCACGTGGCGGTGATCGAGCAGCTCGGCGCGCAGACGCTCTGCATCGGCGAACTCAACGGGCTGCGCCTGCGGGTGCTGATGGACCGCTCCGACCAGATCCGCCACGGCACCAGCCTGCCGGTGTCGTTCCAGGCGGAGCGGCTGCACGTGTTCGACAAGGCCACCGGCGCGCGGCTGAACGCAGGGCGTGCCGCAAGCGGGCACAGACCGGCTGCGTAAAACCACAGCCGCGCACGGAATATCGCGTCACGCGTAAGTCAAAGGCCAAAAAGGCCGGACCATAGGGAGGAACGCCACCATGGACGAGACCAAGACCACTTCCGGCGGCTTATCCCGCCGCTCGCTTCTCAAGGGCGCCGGCGTCGCGGCGGCGGGGCTCGCGGCGGGTGCCATCGGCGCCCCGGCGGTGCACGCCCAGGGCACGAAGACCATTCGCTTCCTCAATACCGAGACCTCCATCGACAGCATCCGCGCGCTGAAGGTGGCGGCGGCCGAATATGAAAAGCAGTTCGGCACCAAGGTGGTGATCGATTCCGTGCCGCTGGACGGCGCCTTCACCAAGGTGACCACCTCGCTGCGCGGCGGCACGCCCTATGACATCGCCACCTTTGCCTTCGTCGGCCACGTGCTGATCCTCGCCTCCGAGGGGCATCTGATGCCGCTCAACGAATTGACCGACAAGTACAAATGGGGCCCGAACATTCTCTTCCCCATCGACGGGAAGGTCTATTGGTATCCCTACGACTATAATCTCGCCTGGATTTATTATCGCAAGGACCTGTACGAAAAGAAGGGCCTCTCCGTGCCCAAGACCTGGGACGGCTTCCTGAAGAACGCGCAGGAGCTGAACGGCGACGGGCGGTTCGGCGCGCTCTATCCCATCGGCTCCAACGGCGCCACCAACTGGCTCTCGCCGGGCTTCATGTGGGCCGAGGGCGTGAAAATCTTCGACGACAAGTGGAACATCGTGTTCGACAGCGCCGACATCGGCCCGCGCGTGACGCGCTATCTCGATTTCTTCGGCGAGCTTTACAAGACCATGCCACCGGGCACCAGCCAGGCCAGCTTCGGCGAGGTGCTCTCCAATTTCACCTCCGACAAGGTGGCCCATTCCGCCTATGCCGGCCGCATGATCGAGACCCTGGAGCGCAATGCGCCGCAGCTCGCCGACAAGTACGGCATCATGCCCTATATGGATTCCGCCGGGAAACATCAGGCGGTCAACCACGGATATGACGGCTGGGTGGTGCTGAAGACCCCGAACTCCGATGAATCCATGAAGTTCATGAAGTGGTTCACCGAGACCCAGTACATCAACTTCCTGCACACCGCGCCGCTGCACTTCCAGCCGCCGCGCCTCGACGTCTATGAGGATCCGCGCTGGCGCGCCCATCCGCTGATCGAGAAGCACAATGCGGCGGTGGAGACCATGCGCTCCTTCCTCACCGACAAGAACATGATTCTCACCTCCATCGACACGCAGGGGCCGAAGCCGGACCTGCGGCCGGGCAAGATCTTCGAGGCCTTCGTGTTCCCGGAGATGTTGCAGAACAAGTGTCTCAAGAACATGGCTTCCGCCGACTGCGTGAAGATCGCCGCCGACAAGATGCGTCAAGTGATTGCGTAAGGTGATCGCTTAGCGCTTCGTCGTCCGGCCCAAGCGCGCCGTCCCTCTCCCGCCTGTGGGGAGGGGCGGCGCTCGCGACGATGTCTTCTCCCAATCTTCTGCGAGGCGCCCGAGGTGAGTTCCAAAGCGACGATCTATTCTTTCCTGGGGCTCGGGCTCGCCGTGACGATCCTGCTGATCGTGGCGCCGGTGGTCTATGCGATTTCGCTGAGCTTCTACCAGATGGATTCCTTCGTCGGCACGCCGAAATGGGTGGGCGCCGACAATTACATCCGCGTGCTCTCGCAATGGAGCTTCTGGCATGCGCTGATCAATGGTTTCGTCTATTCCTTCGGCACCATCATCTTCCAAGTGGTGCTGGGCATCGGCTTCGCCCTGGTGCTGAACCAGGTGTTTCCCGGCCGCAACATCGTGCGCGGGCTCTCCATCCTGCCCTATCTTCTGCCCACAGTGGTCGTGGTGCTGACCTTCAAATGGATGGTCGACGGCTCCATCGGCGTGCTCACGGCGGCGATCGCCGCGCTCGGCCTGCCGCCGGTGCATTGGTTCGAAAGTCCGGGCGCGGCCATGGCCTCGGTGATCCTGGTGAGCGTGTGGATGTGGACGCCGTTCGTCACCACCACCTTCCTCGCCGCCCTGCAGACCGTGCCGGCCTCGCTCTATGAAGCCGCCAAGGTGGACGGCACCACCGCCGTCCAGCGTTTCTTTCACATTACCTTGCCGATGCTGAAGCCGATCCTCACCGTGATCGTCTTGCTGCGGGCGGTGTGGATGTTCAACAAGTTCGACGTGATCTGGCTGCTCACCCAGGGCGGCCCGGTGGGCGCCACCGAGCATCTCGCCATTCTGTCCTACCGCACCGCCTTCTCGCTGTTCGATATCGGCGGCGGCGCGGCCATCGCCACCATTTCCTTCCTTATCCTGTCGGTGACGGTGTTCATCTATTTCCACCTGTTCCCGCTGGATACGGAGTGAAGCTCATGGTCCGCTCCCTGCCTGGCCGCCTCGCGCTCTATCTCGCGGCGCTCGTCATCGCGATCTATTCGGCCTTCCCGATTTACTGGATGGTGGTGTCCTCGTTCCGCGCGCCCGGCGTGCTGCTCACCAGCACGTCGCTCGTCCCGGGGCCGTTCACGCTCGAATATTATTGGAACCTGCTGGAGCTGACGGATTATCCGACGCAATTCATGAATAGCGTGATCGTCGCGGTGGTCACGGTGGTGATCACCATGGTGTTCTCCATCATGATCGCCTATTCGGTCACGCGCCAACGCATGCCTGGCAAGAAGCTGATCGTCGGCGCGATGCTCTATGCCTATATGTTCCCACCGCTGCTGATCGCCATTCCGCTATTCTCCTTCTTCGCCAAGGTGGGGCTGGGCGATACGCTGACCAGCGTCATCGTCTCCCATCTCACCCTCACCCTGCCGCTCGGCGTATGGTTCCTGTGGGGCTTCTTCAAGAGCATGCCGTTCGAGCTGGAGGAGGCCGCCATGGTGGATGGCTGCACCCGCATCGGCGCGTTCCTGCGGGTGGTGCTGCCGCTGTCGCTGCCGGGGCTGATCACGGTCGCCATCTTCTCCTTCCTGCTGTCGTGGACCGACTACACCTTCGCCCTCATCATGATCGGCTCGGACGCCAACAAGACGATCCCGGTCGGGCTCGCCTCCATGGTGGGTTCGTTCGATCTGCGCTGGGGCGAGATCATGGCCGGCTCCACCTTGATCGCGCTGCCGCTGTTCGGCGCTTTCGCCCTGCTCAGCCAATATTTCATCCAGGGCCTGGGCGCGGGTGCGGTGAAGGGCTGATGGCAGGTTTCCCGGCAAGGCCCGGCCGCGCGCCGGGCATCTCCACAGGTGGTTCATGACGCTTCGCGCTTTCGGCTCGCCCCATCGCTATGTCCAAGGTCCGGGCGCGCTGGCCCGATTGGGCGAATTCGCCGCCCTCTACGGGCGCCGACCGTTCGTGGTGGCCGATGCGGTGGTCACCCAATTGCTCGGCGCGCGGCTGTGCGCGGAACTCGCCGGCTGCGAAGAGGCACACGTCGCCGCATTCGCGGGGGAATGCACGGCGGGCGAGATCGACGCCTTGGCCGCGCAGGCGCGGGCGGCCGGCGCGGACCTGGTGATCGGGGTCGGCGGCGGCAAGGCCATCGACACCGCCAAGGGCGTGCGCATGGCGCTCGGCGTGCCGGTCATCATCGTGCCCACCATCGCCTCCAACGACAGCCCCACCTCGCGCCTCGCGGTGCTCTACACGCCGGAGCACGTGCTGTCGGAAGTGCGGCTCATGAGTGCCAATCCCGACGTGGTGCTGGTGGATACGACGGTGATCGCAAAGGCCCCCGCGCGCTTCTTCGCGGCCGGCATCGGCGATGCGCTGTCGAAGAAATTCGAGGTGGAGCAATGCCACCGCGCCGGCGGGCTGAATTTCTACAAGGCCCGGCCGACCCGTCTCGCCCTGGTGGCGGCGGATGCCTGCTACCGCACCATCCGCGCCGAGGGCGAGGCCGCGCTGGCGTCGGTGGCGCGCCATGAGGCCGACGCGGCGGTGGAGGATGTGGTGGAGGCCACCATCCTGCTCAGCGGGCTCGCGTTCGAGAGCGGCGGCCTCTCCATCGCCCATTCGCTGACGCGCGGCTTCTCCGCCATCGCGGACATGGGCCGCGCGCTGCACGGCGAGCAGGTGGCGTTCGGCCTTCTGGTGCAATTGGCCGCCGAGGGGCGCGACGATGCCTTCCTCGCCGATGTGCGGGCGTTCTGCGTGCGTCTCGGCCTGCCGGTGTCGCTCGCCGCGTTCGGCATCGGTGATGTGGCGGCGGCGGTGGAGCGGATCGTCGAGGTGTCGTGGGAGACCGCGCCCTATATCCGCAATTTCGCCGCGCCGATCTCGCCCGACGTGCTGAAGCAGGCGTTCGCGCGGGTGGAGCAGGGCGCGGGCTGAGGGGTCGGTTCCGACGGGTTTTCTTCCGCGTTGCAAAAGTCAGAAATTCAAGCGTCGCTTTAATCGTAACTTTCGCGAGGTTTGAACGGAGGCAACCGAGCCCGGTGTTCTCTACGTCAGCCAAATGTAAAGCCACAAACAAACAGTAAGAGTTATCGAGCTAACAAACGTGGCTGTGGCCGAGTGACGCGAAACAACACGCCCAAAACCGGTTCCGGTATCCATAAAGAGGTGCCTGACGCCCGAGGCCATGTGTTGGAACACTGCCCATGTCAGGCCAATCAGGATGAATTGCCCAAACCAGCTTCCGGCAAATGAGCAAAAGACCGCATATTCATCCGGGCCCGATGCCAATGACACCAGAAACCAGGTGAACATCAGCATTCCGACAAAGTACAGACCAACCCCGGTTATGCGATGCGTGATCGAGGCAATGGCCGGTATCTGCCAACGCCAGATGGTCAGATGTGGCGACTGGGGGCGATGGCGCGGGTTCGGCACAAACGGTCCTACTCTGCAGCACGGGAATCATATCCGTTGCGCATCCAGATACACTGTGTATCTGGATGCGGCAATGCTAATCTACCGGTATGAAGCCGACCAAAGCGAGAAAACCGCGCCTGACGCGGACAGAGAGCATGGCGCTTACGCGCGAAAGGCTGCTCGATTCCGCCCTGAAGACCTTCTTGCAGGAGGGCTATTCCAGAGCAACGATCGAAGTCATTTGCGAAGAGGCGGGGTACAGTCGCGGCGCGTTCTATGCGCATTTCACTTCTAAAGAAGATGTGTTCCTTGAGATTATCGCCTCTCAAGCCGACACGATAACGCCGATCCTGATCAAGCGTATCGAGATGGCTTCTTCTACATCCGGACTGATCGAGATCGTGTCGGAATGGGCGGAAGAGCGCAGCCAGACCCAAAGCTTGGCCGTCCTGATGTTCGAGGCGATGCAGCAGGCGCGGCGAAACGGCACCTTGGACGAACGGTATGCGGCGCTCTTCAGCAAGAACTGGCGTAGCATCGGTGAAGCCATGCGGCCGTTCTTTCCCGACCATCGGTTGCCCTGCACGCCCGAGGAAATCGTTGCGATCATTGTAGCGCTGTCTTACAGCCCGGTCGTCAGTGGTGCGAGTGGGCACAAGGCCGGCAGGCTGGTGGAGTTGACGCTAAAGGCGTTGATGCAACAGGCCTGATTTACCAAGTTTGAACGCCTGGTTTTGCGCGCGCATGGGGGCAAAAATCCTAAGTTCAGCGACAGATTGCTCGGCGCTGAAAAATGAGAGAATTTTTGTCGCAGAACTCGGGCCGGATGGTTCGCTCCCCGCGCCTCCTATCCCTTCGCCTGCGCCTCCAGCTTCGCGTCGAAGGCGAGCACCGCATTCAGCAGCACCGCGGCGCCGGCGGCGCAATCGGCCGGCGAGGTGTCTTCCGCCTCATTGTGGCTGATGCCGTCCTTGCAGGGCACGAACACCATGGTGGTGGGCGCGACGCGGGCGACATAGGCGGCATCGTGCCCGGCGCCCGAGACGATGTCGCGATGCCCGTAGCCGAGCGTCTCCGCCGCCGCGCGGATGGTGGAGACCAGGCTCTCGTCGAAATGCACCGGCGGGGCGTTCAGGATGCAGTCGAGCTGGAGGGTCAGGCCGAGGGCGGAAATCGCCGCCTCGATCTTCGCGCACAGCTCGGCATGCATGGTGTCGAGCACGCCTTGGTCGGGATGGCGCATCTCGATGGTGAGGAAGACTTCGCCCGGAATGACATTGCGCGAATTGGGCTTCACTTCCATCAGCCCGACCGTCGCCACCGCCAGCGGAGGATGGGCGAGGCCCACCGCATTGACGATCTCCACCACCTTGGCGGCGCCGAGCAGCGCATCCTTGCGCCGCGCCATGGGCGTGGTGCCGGCGTGGGAATCCACCCCGGTGATGGTCGCTTCGTACCAGCGGATGCCCTGCACGCCGGTGACCACGCCGATGGTCTTGCCCTCGGCCTCCAGGATCGGCCCCTGCTCGATGTGCAGTTCGAACATGGCCGACATGGGATGGCCGCCGAGCGGCTTCTCGCCGCGATAGCCGATGGCGTCCAGCGCATCGCCGAAGCGGATGCCCTCGCGGTCGCGCTGGTCCATCACATAGTCTTTCTCGAACACCCCGGAAAAGCCCCCCGAGGCCAGCATGGCGGGGGCGAAGCGGGAGCCTTCCTCATTGGTCCAGTTCACCACCTCGATGGGCGCCAGCGTCTCGTAGCCGCTCGCCTGCAGCGCGCGCAGAACCTCCAGCCCCGCCAGCACGCCCAGCACGCCGTCGAACTTGCCGCCGGTGGGCTGGGTATCGAGGTGCGAGCCGATGCAGATGGGGGGAAGGGCATTGTCGCGGCCGGGCCGGCGCGCGAACATGTTGCCGGCTTCATCCACGGAAACGGTGCAGCCGGCGGCGATGCAGGCGTCCTTGAACCAGTCGCGGACCTGCCGGTCCTCCTCGGTCAGGGTGAGGCGGTTGATGCCGCCCTTCTCGGTGCCGCCGAAGCGAGCGGTTTCCATGAGCGCGGCCCAGAGGCGGTCGCCGTCGATCGTCAGATTCGCCATTATTCAGGTTCCGTTGGGGTCGGATCGGTTTGCAAAACCGGAGGCAATGCACGTGCCACGCACGCGCATGCACGGGTCCGTACTGCCGGGCGCGGGGGGATGCCTCTCTTTTGGGCGCCGCGTGCGGGCACGGCTCAGGTGATGTCCTTATCGCCCATCATCACGCGGCGGTAAGCGCCGACCAGATGGTTGCGCATCAGTTCGGCGGCGACTTTCGCTTCGCCGCGGATCATGGCCTCCAGGATCTCCTCATGCTCGCGCCACACGCGGATGGAGAGGCCGGGAAAGGAGAGGATCTCGCCCATGGCGCGGCGCAAATGCTGCCAGTTCAGGCGCATCGTATCGATGACCAGGGAATTGCCCGAGAGGTCATAGATGAAGGAGTGGAACTCCATGTCGGCATGGACCACGCCCTTCTGGTCGTTGGCGAGCACCAGATTGCGCCCGTGCACCACCAGGTCCCGCCCCTTGCGGATGTGCTCCGGCTTGAGATGGGCGGTGGCCAGCTCGGCTGCCAGGGGCTCCACGGCGGAGCGGAATTCGTAGATCGCCTTCAATAATTCGGGCTGCACCGGCGCGACGGAAACGCCGCGCTTGCCCGATTCGATAACGAAACCCTGGGAGCGCAGGATCACCAAAGCATGGGTGACCGGCTGGCGCGAGACATTGAGGCGCGCGGCGATGTCCTCCTGCGTCAGGCGCTCCCCCGGTTTCAGGGTGCCGTCGCAGATGGCGTCGAGAATGACGTCGTAGGTCTGTTCGACCAGTCGTTTCGGTGCGGCCAGAGATTCCATCAAATCTGCATATCCCGTGTGCGCGCCGTTTTCCATCTTGACCATCTCGCGGGAACCTGCGACCGTTTGTTGAACTCGGAATTCAGAATTCAATAATAGGACGGGGATGGAAATGGCTCAACCGATTCGGGTGCTTCTCGCCAAGGTGGGACTCGACGGACACGACCGCGGCGTAAAGGTCGTTGCCCGTACCCTGCGCGATGCGGGGATGGACGTGATCTATTCCGGCCTGCACCGCACGCCGGAGGAAGTGGTCACCGCCGCGATCCAGGAGGACGTGGACGTGCTCGGCGTCAGCCTGCTGTCGGGCGTGCAGCTCACGGTGTTTCCGAAGATCTTCAAGCTCTTGAGCGAGAAGGGCGTGGACGACCTGATCGTGGTCGCCGGCGGCGTGATGCCGGACGAGGACGTGGTCGCCTTGAAGGAGATGGGCGTGAAGGAGGTCCTGCTTCAGGACACGCCGCCCGCCGCCATCGTCGCCACGTTGGAACGGCTCGTCACCGAGCGCGGCGCGCGCTGAGCCCGGAGGGCCCCATGGAAGACTGGTCCTTCCCGCCGCGCTATGACGAAACCTATCTGCCGCCGTCCGACGCGCGACATTGGTTTCCCAAGCGCGAAACCATGCATCCCGCCGACCGCGAGGCGGCGATCCTCGCCCGCCTGCAGCAGGTCTGCGCTTATGCCTATGACAGCTCCCCGTTCTACCGGCGCAAATGGGACGAAGCGGGCTTTCACCCCTCGCACCTGAAGTCGCTGGAGGATTTCGAGGACAAGGTGCCGGTCGTCACCAAGGCGGATCTGCGGGCCAGCCAGGCAGCGCATGCCCCGTTCGGCGATTATCTGTGCGTGCCCGACGCGGAAGTCTTCCACGTGCACGGCACCTCCGGCACCACCGGACGGCCCACCGCCTTCGCCATCGGCCGCAACGATTGGCGCGCCATCGCCAATGCCCATGCCCGCATCATGTGGGCGATGGGGCTGCGCCCCGGCGACATGGTTTGCGTCGCCGCCATCTTCAGCCTCTACATGGGCTCCTGGGGCGCGCTCGCAGGGGCCGAGCGGCTCGGCGCCAAGGCGTTCCCGTTCGGCGCCGGCGCGCCGGGCATGAGCGTGCGCTGTGCCCAATGGCTCGCCGCCATGAAGCCGGCCGGCTTCTACGGCACCCCCACCTATGCGCTGCACCTTGCGGAAACCGCGATCAAGGAAGGTCTCAATCCGCGCGATTTCGGCCTGCGGGTGATGTTCTTCTCCGGCGAGCCCGGCGCCTCCATTCCCGGCGTGCGGGACCGCATCGAGGATCTCTATGGCGCCAAGGTGTTCGACAGCGGCTCCATGGCCGAGATGACGCCCTGGATGCATGTGGGCGGCTCGGCGCAGACGCCCGGCATGCTGTGCTGGCAGGATGTGGTTTATACGCAGGTCTGCGACCCCCACAGCTTCCGCCGCGTGCCCTATGGCGAGCGGGGAACCCCAGTCTACACCCATCTGGAGCGCACCTCCCAGCCCATGATCCGCCTTGCCTCGGGGGATCTCACGCTGTGGACCGACGAGCCCAGCCCCTGTGGGCGCACCTATCCGCGCCTGCCGCTCGGCATCTTCGGGCGCATCGACGACATGTTCACCATCCGCGGCGAGAACGTCTATCCAAGCGAGATCGATTCCGTGCTCAACCAGACCGCCGGCTACGGCGGCGAGCACCAGATCGTCATCACCCGCGAAGCCACCATGGACGAACTGGTGCTGCGGGTGGAGGCGGACGCGATGACGCTCGCCCTTGGCCGCGACCATATGGAAAAATTCCGCGGCGACATCGCCAGATCCATGCAGAAGCTGCTCGGTCTGCGCACCGTGGTGGAGATCGTGGAAGGCGGCACGCTGCCGCGCACGGACTTCAAGGCCCGCCGCGTGGTGGACGACCGCGCCGTGTTCCGCGACATGCACGCCCAGCTTAAAGCGGGGGGTGCCTGATGGGCCGCTATGTTCCCTCGCTGGAGCTGATCCCACGCGTGGAAGCCGGCGAGATGGGCGCCATCGGCCGGCTCATCTCGCGCGCGGAATCCGGCACGCCGGAAGCGCGCGAAGCGCTCGCCACGGTCTATCGCCGCGCCGGCAAGGCCCATGTGATCGGCATCACCGGCGTGCCCGGCTCGGGCAAGTCCACCCTCGTCGCCCATTTCGCCAAGCTCCTGCGCGAGCAGAACCTGAAGGTGGGCATCGTCGCGGTGGACCCCTCCAGCCCGTTCTCCGGCGGCTCGATCCTCGGCGACCGGGTACGCATGACCGAACTCGCCACCGATCCCGGCATCTACATCCGCTCCATGGCGACACGCGGCGCCATGGGCGGCATGGCCCGCGCGGCCCTGGACGCGGTGGACATCCTCGATCTCGGCGGCTTCGACACGGTGATCATCGAGACCGTCGGGGTGGGGCAGGACGAGGTGGAGATCGCCCGCGCCTCCCACACGACGGTCGTGGTCTCCGCCCCCGGCCTCGGCGACGAGATCCAGGCCATCAAGGCCGGGATACTGGAGATTGCCGACATCCATGTGGTGTCGAAATGCGACCGTTCCGACGCCAACCGCACGCTGACCGATCTCAAGAGTATGCTCACGCTCGGCGCCCTCACCTCCGCGAAGGGGGAATGGGCGGTGCCCGTGGTCGGCGTCTCGGCCATCAGCGGGGAGGGGTTCGCGCAGCTCCTCACCAAGGTCCAGGCTCATCGCCGCGTCGCCTTCGAGACCGAGACCGGCCTCGCGCGGCTCGCCCGCATCGCCCGCTTCCGCCTCGTGAAGACGGCGGAAAATCTCCTGATCGAGCGCTTCACCGCTGCGGCGGAGCGCCTGGCCCCGAAGCTCTCCGCGCGCCTCCAGCGCCGCGAGAGCGATCCCTACACCCTTGCCAACGAGATGCTGCTCTCGTCCGCCCAGAAGGAACTCGCAGATGAGCATGCTTGAGACCCGCACCCTCGCCAAGCTCAGCGATGATGTGCGCGACTGGGAAGAAAACGAAGTCGCCGCCTTCCTGAAGAAGCAGGCGGAGCGCAAGGAGCAATTCTTCACGCTCGGCGATTTCCCGGTGAAGCGCACCTATACCGCCGCCGATCTCGCGGAAACCCCGCCGGAGGATATCGGCCTGCCGGGCCGTTATCCCTTCACGCGCGGCCCCTATCCCACCATGTACCGTTCCCGCAACTGGACCATGCGCCAGATCGCCGGCTTCGGCACCGGCGAGGATACGAACAAGCGCTTCAAATACCTGATCGCCCAAGGCCAGACCGGCATTTCCACCGATTTCGACATGCCGACCCTCATGGGGTACGACAGCGACCATCCCATGAGCGAGGGCGAGGTGGGGCGCGAGGGCGTCGCCATCGACACGCTGGAGGACATGGAGGCCCTGTTCGAGGGCATCGACCTTGAGAAGATCTCGGTCTCCATGACCATCAATCCCTCGGCCTGGATACTGCTCGCCATGTACATCGTGCTGGCGGAAAAGCGCGGCTACGATCTGAACAAGCTTTCGGGGACCGTCCAGGCGGATATCCTCAAAGAATACATGGCGCAGAAGGAATATATCTATCCCATCGCGCCCTCGGTCCGCATCGTGCGCGACTGCATCACCCACTGCGCCAAGACCATGAAGCGCTACAATCCGATCAACATCTCGGGCTACCATATTTCGGAAGCCGGTTCCTCGCCGGTGGACGAAGTGGCGTTCACCCTCGCCAATCTCATCGTCTATGTGGAGGAGGTGACGAAGACCGGCATGCATGTGGACGAATTCGCCCCGCGCCTCGCCTTCTTCTTCGTCTGCCAGGCCGATTTCTTCGAGGAAGTGGCGAAGTTCCGCGCCGTGCGGCGCTGCTATGCCAAGATCATGAAGGAGCGGTTCGGCGCCAAGAACCCCGAGAGCATGCGCCTGCGCTTCCATTGCCAGACCGCCGCCGCCTCCCTCACCAAGCCGCAATACATGGTGAACGTGGTGCGCACGGCGCTGCAGGCGCTCTCGGCGGTGCTGGGCGGGTGCCAGTCGCTGCACACCAACGGCTTCGACGAGGCCTTTGCGATCCCCACCGAGGAAGCCATGCGCATGGCCCTGCGCACCCAGCAGGTGATCGCCGAGGAAAGCAACGTCACCCAGGTCATCGATCCGCTCGGCGGCTCCTATTTCGTGGAGGCACTGACCACCGAGTACGAAAAGCGGATCATGGACATCATCGCCGAGGTGGACGAGCGAGGCGGTGCCATCAAGCTGATCCAGGAAGGTTGGTTCCAGAAGCGCGTCGCCGACTTCGCCTATGAGACCGCCTTGCGCAAGCAATCGGGCGAGAAGCCGGTGATCGGCGTCAACACCCTGGTGGAGACGGAGGAGGTCCACGACATCGAGACCCATCCTTACGATCAGACCACCGCCGAGCGGCAGGTTTCGCGCACCCAGCGCATCCGCCGCGAACGCGATAATGTGAAGGTCAACGCGTTGCTGGAGCGCCTGGTCGAGGTGGCCAAGGACGACACCCAGAACATCATGCCCGTCACCATCGACCTGGTGCGCGAGGGCGCGACCATGGGCGACATCGTGGAGAAGCTGAAAGGTGTGTGGGGGGTCTATCGCGAAACCCCGGTCTTCTGACCATGCGGCTGAAGCGGGACGAAGTGAAAGCCGCGCGCATGCGGGCGCGCGGCGGCGACGTGGGGGCGGCGCGCCTGCTCCTGGCGCATAGCGTCGCGTGCGGGCATGAGCGGTTGGCCTTGCGCCGCTATTTCTTCGCGCGGATGCTGGGGGCACGCGATCTCGCCGAGTTCGAGCCCTTCTGCGGCCAGGTGGCAAACCGCCTCGCGGAGGACGAACTTAAAGCCATGGCCCGTGATGCCGTGGTATTGGCGGATCGCCTGCAAGGGAGCACCGCATGAGTGACCTGTTGTCCACCCCGCCCTTCATCCTGCCCTATCACGGCATTCTGCCTGTCATGCCCGATCTGCGCCATGCCGGCGCGCGTTCCGCCGTGATCGGCCGGGTGACGCTCGGGCCGCGCGCCTCCCTCGGCGCGCTCGCCTTGCTGCGGGCGGACGGGCATGTGGTGGAAATCGGCGCCGATTTCTTCATCGGCGATCGCGGCACCGTGCATATCGCCCATGAGCTTTATCCCGCCTTGATCGGTGATCGCGTCACCGTGGGACGCAACGGCGTGGTTCATGCCTGCACCGTGGGCAATGACTGCGTGATCGAGGAAAATGCCGTCATCCTCGATGGCTCGGTGGTGGAAGACGGGGTGATCCTGGAAGCGGGCGCCGTCGCCTTCCCGCGCTCCAAGCTGGAGGCGGGCATGGTCTATGCCGGCATTCCGGCAAAGCCGGTGCGCCCTGTGGAGCCGGGCGAGATCGCACGCCGCGCCGCGCTGGTGAAGGCGGTGCCGAGCGAGCGGCTTGCGCCGCCCCGCGCGCCGGCAAAGCTGGAGATCGATCCCACCACCTTCATTGCCGCAACCTCCACGGTGGCCGGCACGTTCCGGGCCGGCGCGCATTCCAGCGTGCTGTTCTCCTGCGAGCTGGATGCCGGCGACAGCGAGATCGTGCTGGGCGAGAATTCCAACATCCAGGACAACACCATCATCCGCTGCACCAGCGGGCCGTTCGTCATGGCCGCCGACGCGGTCATCGGCCACAATGTGATGCTGGAGAATTGCACCATCAGCACCGGCGTGCTGGTCGGCATGGGCAGCCATGTGGCGGCGGGCACGGTGTTCGAGCCCGACGTGCTGCTGGCGGCCGGTGCGCGTACCGAGCCGGGGCAAGTGCTGGAAGGCGGCTGGCTTTGGGGCGGCAGCCCCGCCCGCAAGATCTCGCCCATGGATGACCGCAAGCGCAGCATGATCCCCTGGATCATCGGCACATACTGCGAATACACCGCCGACTTCCTGGCGAGCCAGACCAAGATGCAGGCCAAGGTCTCCGCCTGAGGGCACCTTATCCCGCCTCCGCCCCGGGGAAGGCATCGCGCCGCGCCGGGAGCCTGCGTGGAATGGCTGCACGACGGGCCAACTTCTCCCTCTCTTAGTCCGCTCCCGTCCCTTTCCTCCCCGTAAGCGGGACAGGAAAGGGAGGGGCGTTTTGCAGAGATGCCATCATGGCCGGACTGAACCCGGCCATGATGCGCGTTCCCGTGCGCGCCTCTACCTGGCGCCGCGGTCAGCTCTTGACCAGCGGGCAGTTGCCTTCGCTCATGGGGCGGAAAGCTTCGGCTGCGGGGATGGTGGCGAGGGTCTTGTAGATGTCCCATTCGCCCTTGGATTCTGCCGGGGTCTTCACCTCGAACAGATACATGTTGTGGATGTGGCGACCGTCGGCCCGCACTTCGCCCTTGCCGAACAGCGGATCGTCGGTGGGGATCGCCTTCATCTGCGCCACGACCTTGGCCGAATCCTTGGACTTTGCCGCTTCGACCGCCTTGAGATAATGGGTGAGCGCGGAATAGACGCCGGCATGCACCATGGTGGGCATGGCGCCGTTCATGCGTTCGCCGAAGCGCTTGGAGAAGGCGCGGGTGCCTTCATTCTGGTCCCAATAGAAGGCTTCCGTCAGCACCAGCCCCTGCGCCACCTTCAGGCCGAGCGAGTGCACGTCGGTGAGGAAGATCAGCAAGCCCGCGAGTTTCTGGCCGCCCTGGGTGATGCCGAATTCGGACGCCTGCTTGATGGTGTTGGTGGTGTCCGCCGCTGCATTGGCGAGGCCGATCACCTTGGCCTTGGAGCCCTGCGCCTGTAACAGGAAAGAGCCGAAGTCCGAGCCGCCCATGGGGGCGCGGGCATTGCCGAGCACCTTGCCGCCGGATTCCGTCACCACCTTGGCCGTATCGCGCTCCAGCGCATGGCCGAAGGCATAATCGGCGGTGATGAAGAACCAGGTATCGCCGCCCCGCTTCACCATGGCGCTGCCGGTGCCGTGGGCGAGCGACCAGGTGTCGAACGTCCAGTGGATGGTGTTCGGCGCGCATTTCGGCCCGGTGAGGTCGGACGTGCCGCCGCCGGAGACGATGAGGATCTTGTTCTTCTCGCGGGAGACTTCGTTGACAGCGAGAGCGACGGCCGAGTTCGGCACGTCCACGATCATGTCCACGCCGTCCTCGTCATACCATTTGCGGGCGATGGCCGAGCCGACGTCCGCCTTGTTCTGGTGGTCGGCCGCGACGATCTCCACCTTGAGGTCGGGATGGGTCTTCTTGAAATCCTCCACCGCCATCTGGGCCGCGACGACAGAGCCCTGGCCGGCAAAATCGGCATAGATTCCGGTGCGGTCGTTGAGCACGCCGATCTTGATGGGGGGCAAGGTCTGGCTGAGGGCAGGCCCGGCCACGACGGCGCATAGGGCCGCGATCACGAGGCGTGATGCGATCATGAGTTTTCTCCCGCTTGATCTTTGTTTTCGGCTTTGGCGAGCCTTCACTGAATTCGGAATTCAGTGTTCAGATCGTGGCTGAAATGTCAGGGGAGTCAACCGCTCATGGCGTGTATCGCGCGAATTAAACGCGCCGCGAGATAGAAAATGCGTGAGAAGAAACATGCCCATAGGTCATGCCAGGGAGAGAATGGAATTTAGATCGCGGTCTCGGCGAGGGGCGTGCCAATGGGGTAAGCGCATCTTTGGCGGCGATTCGCGTGCATATGCATTCGGAAGAGGCTCTTTCCCTTCGAAAGCGAGCTGACGGCCCTTGGAGCGTTGCATCCGCCCGAAGGCCGCGGTGGATGCGCCGCCCTGTCGCGGCACCAGCCAGACGCGGCTCAGGATCAAGGGCGAGGTTGGTGCACGCTCAGCATTGGCCTGTGGAACGCATCGCATGGCCGAGATGCCGGACGTCACTTTGCGTTCCGACATCCACCGTAATCCCTCCACCCCTTATTGCGACCAGGCGTCGCGCAATACGATCTTTTTAATTATATATGACGCACTGGGAATATCCGAAATGATAGAAATCTCGTGTCCAGATCCTGAGAAGTAATAGGTCCGTGTCACGTCCCCCAGCGGGAGTTCCGCTACCGGATTGCCGTCGACCATGATCTTCAACGCTCCAACCGACCGCGTCGCTGTAGAGGCCCGGGCAGAAATCCGCCCCGAGAAATTGCTTATGGCTGCGGGAAGGCGCAGCATCGCATCTGGTGCCAGAGGCGTGACCCTAACAACGCCGCCTTCGACTTTGGCCACAACTTCCGCCGCCAAGCCCGATGCTCTGGCATGCTCCGCTATGTCGGTTGGAGAGTAAGTGAATGCGGTTGGATTTCCCGCAGTGTTCAAGGCTTGTCCTGCTTCTTTGAAGCGCTTGAGGATATTCCTTTCGCCCTGCGGCGGGCGATACGAATATATGACTTCCTCCGGCGGCGACTGAACCATAACGTCTCCCACCTCCAATCCCTGGAAGCGTGGCGGATAAGGGCGTTTCTTGGGTGAGGCGACTGCTTGCGGTGTGAAGGAGATATGGCCCGACTCTGATGGAGCGATATCCTTCGATAGGTTAACCAGCCGGGCCTCAAAGTCTCGCGTCGAATAGGGAACAATATCAAAATCTTCCAGCGCCTCTCCCGTTCCGCTGATTTTCG
>NZ_JBAFWT010000020.1:0-96833 GCF_043195195.1 Roseixanthobacter psychrophilus | reverse complement strand
GAGACCACCGGCTGAACGGAGATAAAGGGCAAAAGGGGCGATGCAATTGAGCGCGTTGCCCCTGTGAATCTGTACGCACAAAACCTGAAAATCATGATTTCCGATACATGCGCCAGAATGGGGAAGGCCTGATATTAATTTCGCAGAAGAGATATTATGGAACTTATTCTTGCAGCCTTTGAAAATCAGTACCTTACCAATCGGTGGCTTGCCGCTTGTCCCTGCGTTCAACAAAAAGGCCGGCTCGGCGGGCAAGCCGAGCCGGCCTTAAAATCAGGCCGTAAAATTCGGCCCCAGTTAAAAACTCAAAGGACCCCGCTCAGCAATGCCACTCCGGCGACGGCTACCGCCGCGCCAGCACCGCGCACCAGAGCTGCACCTGAGGTCTTCCCGAGTTGCTCACTCAGCCACCCGATGCCGAACCCGAGACCCAGCCCGGCGAGATGAAGCAGCCCCGTCCCGACCACGAAGCCAGCACCGTAGGACAGTGCGCCCGCGCTCTCCGGCATTTCTGCACCATGGGCATGGCCGTGGAAGACAGCAAACAGTCCGACGAGGCCCATGGCCACAGCGAGTGGCGCCTTCACACCAAAGGCGACCACAGCGCCGAGCACGACCACCGATAAGGTGATGCCGGTCTCGACATAAGGCAGAGCGAATCCACCCATTCCGAGCAGTCCGCCAACGACCATGAGGGCCATAAAGCTCACCGGGAGGAGCCACAACGCCCGTCCGCCCATCTGCCAGGCCAGCAGACCGACAGTAACCATTGCCAGGACGTGGTCGAGACCGGTGACAGGATGCAGGAAGCCGTGCACGAAGCCGTGCGTGTCCCCGACACCTGTATGGGCAAACGCAAAGGACGGCACCAGCGCCAACGCGCCAGCCACGCCGAGGGTACGTAAGACGGGACGGGTCATGGAAATCACTCTCCTGAAGGATGGGTCATCTTTGGTTGATTGGACAAAACTCACAAGCCATCGGACTCAACAGATACGCGGCAGTTGATCGCCGACCAGCATGTCGACGATGCGCTCACCGCCGAACCGTGTTGCCATCACGACGCGTCCCGGCCGTTCTGCGACCACCGTGCCGATCGCGGTCGCCCCCTGCCCCAGCGGATGCATTCGCCATGCCGAAAGCGCGGCGGTGGCTTGCTCCTGCGGCACGACGGCCACGAGCTTTCCCTCGTTCGCAAGGTAAAGTGGATCGAGCCCAAGGATCTCGCAGAAGCCGTTCACCTCCGGCCGAATGGGAACGTCCATCTCGCACACCCGAATGCCGACGGCGCTCGCTTCGGCCAATTCGTTGAGGACTGCCGCAACTCCGCCACGCGTGGCGTCCCGCATCATCCGCACACCGGGCGCCGCATCGATCAGCACCGCGATAAGATCATGCAGCGGTGCACAGTCGCTCTCGATCGTGGTCTCCAGGGCCAGATCGCCACGGCCGTTGAGGATCGCGGCTCCATGGTCACCGAGCCAACCGTTCACAAGGACAACGTCACCCGGGCGCGCACGATCTATGCCGACATGCAGCCCGGTGCGCACCACTCCGATGCCGGTGGTGGTGATGAAGAGCTTGTCGCAGGCCCCGCGCGTGACCACCTTGGTATCGCCGGTGACAATGGCGACACCCGCCGCCACCGCCGCGCGCGCCATTGAGGCGGCAACCGTGCGCAGGGTTTCCACAGGCAGCCCTTCTTCGATGATGACGGCGCACGACAAAGCCACCGGCCGCGCGCCGCCCACGGCAAGATCATTCACAGTGCCGCACACGGCCAGGGTGCCGATATCTCCACCGGGAAAGAACAGCGGGTCGACCACGAAGGAATCGGTCGTGAAGGCCAGCCGGTCGCCCAACGCCGCAAGGGCATTGATATCGAACCGCGCCTGGTCCTCGGGGGCAGGGTGCCCTGCCCCCGCAAAGGTTTCCAGGAACACGTCCTCAATGAGGTCGCGCATGGCTGTTCCGCCACCGCCATGGGCCAGGGTCACGCTCGTTTGCGTCACGCGGCGCGGCCGGCGCACCGGCCGATCAAAAGGAATATTCATGCCGCACCCTTCATGCCGCCATACTGATAATAGGCCGCGCACGCGCCTTCAGACGAAACCATGAGCGCACCGAGCGGCATCTCGGGCGTGCAGCCGGTACCAAATACCGGACAAGCCCAGGGCTTCACCGCGCCGGTGAGCACCTCTCCGCAGCGGCAGGCGGCGGGGTCCGCAACCTTTACGTCCGGCACCGAAAAGCGTCGCTCCGCATCGAAGGCGGCATAGGCTTCGCGCAGGCGCACGCCAGAGTCTGCGATCGAGCCCAGCCCACGCCATTCGAAGGTCGGGCGGGTCTCATAGACTTCCGCGACGGCCGCGAGAGCTGCAGGATTGCCATTTTCCGGCACGACGCGGGCATATTGGTTTTCAATCCGCGCTTCGCCCGCCGCGAGCTGGCGCAGCACCATCAGAAGCGATTGCAGCAGGTCGATCGGCTCGAAGCCGGCCACGACAAGCGGCCGGTGAAATTCATCCGCGATGAACCGATAGGGCGCGGTGCCGATCACCATTGAGACATGGCCCGGCCCGATGAAGCCGTCGATGCCGAAATCCGGCTGCTCCAGTAGGGCCCGAAGCGTCGGGATGATGGTGATGTGATTGCAAAACAGGGAGAAGTTCGTGACCCCCTCGCGCGCCGCCCGCAGCACTGTGAGCGCCGTAGAAGGCATTGTGGTCTCAAAGCCGAGACCGAAGAACACCACGTGCCTTTCCCGATTGCGCCGTGCCAGTTCCAGCGCATCGAGCGGCGAATAGACCATGCGCACGTCGGCGCCGTCCGCCTTGGCTTGAAGAAGGCTCTTGCGCGAGCCGGGAACCCGCATCGCGTCCCCGAAGGTCGCGAAGATGACCTCCGGCCGCTCAGCGATGGCCACGCAATCATCCACCCGCCCCATGGGCAAGACGCAGACGGGACAGCCCGGGCCGTGCACGAACTCGATGATGTCTGGCAGCAGACCTTCCAGGCCATAACGGAAGATGGCGTGGGTGTGCCCGCCACACACCTCCATGACGGTGACCGGATTGGAGCGCCCGCGCTCTAGACGCGCGGCAAGAACACCAATCTCGCGGATCAAGCCGGTTGCCAGGGCCGGGTCGCGGAACTCGTTGACGAAACGCATGCCCGCCTCCCTACCCGGCTCGCACGAGCGGCTCGACGCTGCCCGTTCTCATGGCGTCCATTTCCGCATCCATCTCACCAATTTCGGCGAGCACTTTCAGCGTCGCAGCCGCCTCAGCCTCGTCGATGCGGCTCATGGCGAAGCCCACGTGAACCAGCACCCACACCCCGATGAGCGCCTCCGGGGGCTCGCCGGGGAGTGTCACGCACACCACGTCCACGCTGCGACGCACGCCCGAGACGTCCACCATTGCCAGCATGGCATCCGCGTCGGAGATCGCGACAATCCGGCCGGGAATTCCAAGACACATGGCTTTATCCCTCAATGTCGCGCGAAGGTACGGCCGCGGGCGATGCCGTAGCGGTCGAGCTTGGCGCGCAGGCCTACGCGAGAGAGACCGAGTTCCTCGGCCGCCCGGCTCTTGTTCCAACGGCAGCGCACCAATGTCTCCATCAGGATGGAAGCCTCGATGCGCTCGATGCGTTCTTTCAGCAGGCCGCCGTCAGGCAGGGAGATCTGCTGGGGCGCACTTTCCGCAGCGGCCGCCGCGCGCAGAACATGGGACGAGAGAAGATCAGCGCCCAGATCCGGCCCCGCGGCCAAAACAAGCATCCGCAAGACTTCGTTCTGCATCTCGCGCACATTGCCAGGCCAGTCATAAGCCTCGATGCAGGCGAGGGCCTCTTCGGTGAACCCCTTCACCGTCTTCCCATGGAGGTTGCACAGGCTGTCGAGAATGGCCGTTGCCAGCACCCGCAGATCGTTCCGCCGGGTGCGCAGGGCCGGCATCATCAGCACCATAGCCGACAGGCGGTAATAGAGATCCTCGCGGAAGCGCCCCGCCGCCACTTCCTGCGTAAGGTCGCGATGAGTCGCAGCCAGCACGCGGATGTTCACCCGCTTTGCCTCATTGGAGCCCACCGGGCGAATTTCGCCTTCCTGCAGGAACCGCAGCAGCTTGACCTGGAAGGCCGGCGAAACATCGCCAATTTCGTCGAGAAGCACGGTGCCGCCGTCGGCCTCGTCGAATAGCCCGATGCGGGTTGCGTGCGCACCGGTAAAGGCGCCCTTCTTGTGCCCGAAGAGTTCGGATTCCAGCAATTCGTCCGGGATCGCCCCGCAATTGACCGCAAAGAAGGGGCGGTCCGAGCGCAGGCTGGAATAATGGATGGCGCGTGCGAGCAGTTCCTTTCCGGTCCCGGTCTCGCCCTGAATGAGCACCGGCACGTCGAACACCGCCACCTGTGCCGCCCGCCGGCACGTCTCGTTCAGGGGGCTCTCCGGGGTACGGATCAAGGTATCGAAATTAAAGTTCCGCGCCACCCGTTCGCGTTGCGCAGCCATACGTGCCTGCGCCACCGGCGCTGCGAGCTTCAGTTCGAGGGACAAGCGGTGGTGGTCGCGTTGCAGTGTGAACAGATGGGCCGCATTGCGCGCCACCAGCAGTAGTTGATCCGGGTGCCAGGGCTTGGTGATGTATTGATAGATGCCTGCGCCGTTGATGGCGCCAATCATGTCTTCCGGCTCAGTGTAGCCGGTAACGATGACGCGGACGATTTCCGGCCAGCGTTCGCGCACCTCCGTCAGGAACGCGACGCCGGAGACGTCCGGCATGCGCTGGTCGCAGAAGATCGCCTGCACCCACTCGCTTTCCAGAATGCGGCGAGCCTCCGCCGCGCTCAGGGCGGTGAACACCTCAAATTCCTCGCCAAGCACGCGCGCCATCACTTCGACGGAACGCAACTCATCGTCGACCAGGAGCAGGGCGGGGCGTGTGCTCACCGTTCTACTCCGCTACGGCGTGCGCGACGCCGCGCAGCGCATGCGCCCGCATTTCGGCAGCGCGAACCAGAGTTTCCAACCGGGCGCGCCGAGCGCCCTCCAGCCAAGCCAGCCAATCGGAAAACCCGGATCCGGAGCGGGAGGAGACGGTGATCACGGTTGCGCTGGGATTGATGCGCGCCACGTTGCGGGTGATGGCGTCGAAATCCACATCCAGATGCGGCAGCAGGTCGGCCTTGGTCAGGAGCACCAGATCTGCACCCTGAAAAATATCAGGATATTTCAGCGGCTTGTCCTCGCCCTCGGTGACCGAGAGCAAGGTGATGCGCTTATCCTCTCCAAGATCGAAGGCTGCCGGGCAAACCAGATTTCCCACATTCTCGATGAACAGCACGCCTCCCGCCGGTAGGGGCACGCGGTCCAGGGCATGGCCGACCATATGTGCATCAAGATGGCAGCCCTTGCCGGTATTGATCTGCACCGCCGGGAAGCCGACCGCGCGGATGCGCTCAGCATCATTCGCCGTTTGCTGATCACCCTCGATGACAGCCGCGGGAACGCGGCCGGCCAGTGCTTTCAGGGTCTCCACAAGCAGCGTTGTCTTTCCGGCGCCCGGGCCTGCGAGCAGGTTGAGCGTAAAAATGCCGTCCTCCGCCAAGCGGGCGCGGTTCTGCGCCGCGAACCCATCATTCTTGGCCAGGATATTCTGCTCGATTTCCACCATCCGGCGCGGATCGAGGCCGGGAGCATGAGCATGCCGCGGCCCGGCTTCGTCATGGCCATGGGGACCATGGGTGTGAGTGTGCCCTGCCCCGTGCGCGTGCTCCCCTTGCTGGTGCTGCCCGTGCGCATGCCCCGCGTGCTCCCGGGCCCCATGGGCATGAGAATGCCCATGGTCATGTGAGCTGGACGGGGGCGCCTCGGCTCCATCGGGGCCGGAAATGGTGACCGCATCTGAACCGCAACCGCAGGTGACGCACATCACACGACCTCCAGGTCTTTGATTTTCATTTCTGTGCCGCCATTTGGCACAAGGCGTTCGCCACCGCAGGCTGGGCAAGGGTCGAGCCGTCCTGAAAGCGGCACCGTGATACCGCAATCGAAGCACCACGCGGTGCCGCCCTCTTCCATCACGATCAGTTCGGCGCCCTCAGCCAGGGAGCCACGCATGACCACGTCGAACCCAAAGCGGAGAGCCTCCACCTCGACCCCAGCGAACGCACCGATTGCAAGGCGCACGCGCGTGATGCGGGAAAAGCTCTGGGTCCGCGCGGCGTCCTCAAGCGCATCACGCAGGCTCTCGCATAGGGCCATTTCGTGCATCTCAAATCTCCCCTGCGCATTGGAGCGTGAGGGGAACACAGGGATTGACCGCGCTTTCCGCAAGCTTCGCAAGCATCGGCGCCTCGCGTCGTGCCGGCAAAGCCGCAAGCATGCGCTCCAGCAGACCATCCGGCGCGAGGTTCCAGGCACTTGGAGTGTGCACACGATAGGCGAGAATTAGGCCATCCCTCGCCTCCGCCCGGTGCACGAGCAAGCCGCGCGCCGCCTGCGCATAACCCGCCCCTGCCCTGCTGCGCCCAAAGGGCGGGCGCGCCGCACGTCCTGAAAGCGCACAGAATAGATCCACCACGCGCGCGAAGAGGCGCACGAACAGGCTCGGGCCCTCACTCATCAGAAGTTCACGGATGACCGGCACATCGCGCACCCGGTCGAGCACCGTGGTTTCACGCGGGTCGGTCGGCTGAACATCCAGGGTTTCCACTTCGACCGAAGCCAGTGCGGCGCGGCCCCAGGCTGGATCAAGCCGGTCGCGCAGATCGCGCAGCAGGTGAGCCGCCGGCTCCGAGCCCGTCTCAAGCCAACTATTAAGATCCGACTCCGAGAATTCAGATAAGTCCTCGCCGCAGACATGGCGCGCCACGTCACTGGCCTGACCGCCTGCCAGCAGCGTCAGTCCCGCACGGTCCGGCTTTGAGCCGAGCAAGACAGGCCAGCCATGGAAAAGCGCGAGGCCGTGATCGCGTGCCGTTTCCGCATGGATCGCGTCCTCTCGCACCGCATCCACCTGACCGAGAGCGGCCGCAGCGGCGGCCCGATGCGCCGCCGCGCACAGGTTGAATACACGCGGCAGAAGCTCCAAAGCCTGCTCTACACTTCGCCCGACCAGCAGCGGCTCGGGATCGAGCGCCCGCTGGGCGCTGAAGCGCCAGCTGCTCGCATATTCTGCCGTGGTCAGGGCTAAGGTCATGCGGGCTCCGACGCAGGTCGGGCGGCCGAGGCAGCGCCGAAAATCAGTTCGCGACGCGATGGCTGGGGCGACAGCGCCGGGCGGTCGGACCCTGCCGCGAGCGTCCCCGTCTCATCCTCGTTTAACGCTTCGGCCTCCTCCGCCTCCTGCGCGGCCAATTCTTCAGTGCGCCGTCGCCGGATTTCCGCCGTGGGAGCCCCGTCTTCCCGGTGAGCCGGATCGAATAGCGCGATCAGCGCGGCCTTTGCGGTCTCGCTCGCCTGAAGCATGGAGGTGAAATCAAACATGGGCGAAAACAACGAGCAGGCTTTATAAGGCCCGACGTCAGGCCGGTTGGCGCCGAGGAATTCGTACCATCCGGAAGGAAAGGCGATCAGCTCCTTCTCGCCCGTCACAAGGCGAGACCAGTCATCCTCCGGCCCCGGGAGCAGCACCAGATTCATGAACCAGGGCGTCACCAGCATGCCGAGGACGCGGCCCTCATGCGGCCGGAAGCCGATTGCCTTTACGGACAATGTCTCGTTGACGATCGGCACGCCCCGCATCTGCCCCGCATGGATCTCACGGAATGCTGCTTCGAGGCGCGGCGAGACCGTGCGGATGATCTCCTCCAAGCGGGGATCGACCGCAGGAGCGGACGCGATGGCCACCCCCTCCCCCCGATCGAGCACCATGAACTGATCGCGCTCACCATCACAGACCGGACAGCGCCAGTGGGCCGGCAGATCGGCAAAGGCGGTGCCGGCAGGGACCTGCCAAGTCTCGCACCCATCAGCCGGATCATAGACATGCCAGCACACCTTGCACTCAAGTCGAGTGCGCGGATCGAGCCCGCCAGCGGCTCCGCGAAATGATCCTTCAAAGCGCATGATCCGCCCTCATCGTATCGCTGCGAGCACTTCGACCAGCCGCTCAGCGGAATCCGCGAGATCCTCCGGGGCCGCGCATGCCACTTCGGGAATGTCGGTGATTTCCAGCGTGTCGAGAATGAGCATGTCGGTGGAATTGTAATAACGCACCCGCCATACATCCCGCCGCGCGGCGGCATCGATGCGGCAATTGCCGTAGCCGCGCGAAAGGATGGTGAGGCAACCGACACCCACGGCGGCATCGATCAGCGCGAGATCTTCCGGCGTATGCGGAAGCAGGGAAAAATTGATGACATGGGCGGGTGTCCCCGGTTCCCGTGCCTGCGTGCGGTGAGCAATCTCGGCGATGATGGGGGGAGCATTCACGACGCCCTGGCGCGGCCGGGCCGTATCCGAAAGGTCGATGTCCCAGCGCGAGGGAAAGGCGCGAAGCAGCGCGCCGCGTGGAAAAGCGCCCACCTCGATCCGATCCACCCCCTCAGCGCCAAGCACCCGCCAGACTCCGGCAAAGGTGGCTTCCTGGATTTCGAGGGGCGTTCCGCCGCCAACCCGCACGGCAACCTCCCCTTCCCCCAGCGCCTCATCGATCAGCCGCCGGTTTGCACCATCGAAGCCGGCGAGGGACACCGTGGCATGATCTCCGGGTTGCCAGCTCTGAAGCGCTCGCAACACCTCCTCCAGCGCGGCGAAGGCTGGCGCAAAGCCGACCTTATCCTCGACATCAGGAACGTGGGGCTCATAGACCCGCATGCCAGACGGCATCGGCAAATAGGCGAGCCCGTCGGCACCTTCCGTCTGGCTGCCGGGACCGAAGCCGATGGGGGGCTGTGTGGCGATGGGGAGCGCGGCCATGGGGTCTGATCTCAGTGAGTGACACAGGTTTCGGCGAGGACAGCCCCGAGCCGCGTGAGATATTCGTCCCAATCCCGCATGCGGGCGATGGAGCCGATGGGATCGCCGTTGCGCAGAACGACAATGGCCGGCAGCGCCAGCGCCATGGCCTCACGCAGGGCGGCTTCGACGGCGGGCCCCGCCACAGCACCGGTCAGGCGGCCGCGCCCAGAGTCCAAGGCTTGGACAAGCTCTGGCAGGACCACAGCGATATCCGGCGTTTCCATATGCGATTTGCCGTGCGCCGGCAGGAACAGAAGCTGGTCGCGCGGATCGCCGAAAAGATCATCAGGCGCAAGGATATAGGCGTACCCATGTGCGGTCATGAGGCGTTGCACCAAGGGATGCAATGCAGCGGCAGCATGAGGGGCGGGAGACGCAATCTCGGGCATTAAGCGTCCTTTCGGCCGGCCGCATGAGCGGCGGCGAGATGGGGCGGAAGTTGGGGTTCGCGATCCAAATCGGCGAAGGCGGCCGCAAGGGCACTCGCCGAGCCGGTCCCCGACATCACTGCGGATAGGGCCGCAAGAGCATCGGCGATCAGACGTGCCTCTTGCGCCTCCAGAAGACTTCGAGCAGCGCCCAGAAACACCAGGACATGATCACCGGCCTTGGCTTCCGGAACCAGGGACAAGTCCACACCCTCCAGGCCCGCAGCGCTCTCACATTGAGCGAAGTCTCCCGCGCGGCTGACAATGCGCATGGGAATGCCGACACACATGTCACGCGTCTCCCTGCCGGTGAGCGAGAACGCGGTCATCACCAATGCGGCAGGCATCCGCCGCGCTTGGTCGTCCAGCTTCATAGGCATCGCGGGCGATGGCTGGTGCGAGAACGGCTTCCTTCGCTTGCGTCCTTGGCGCGGGCGAGACACCAAATGAGTCTCGCAGCAAGGACAACACATGCGCGGCTGCGGGCGCCACCTGCGCCGCCACCACTTCGGTCAGACCGCCGCCGTAATCATCCAGCGTGTGGGGCTGCACCCCCACCAGGCGCAGGACTCGGGGCGCACAGCCGCGCAATTGCAGCAAAGCCAGAACTTCTTGAAAACCGGTCTGGTGGAGACTGACCTTGCGCGCCCCCAGAACGGCGGGCACTTCATCGTCTGATAAAAAATGCAAGGTGCCGGGAGGCAATCCGTAATCCACCGCGTCGACGATGACGACGATATCGGCATCTTCCAGATACGGCAGGAGATAGAGCCCTTGGGTTCCACCATCGAGAAGGGTCACCGCATCGGGCATCACATAGTCGCGGTCGATAGCTTCGACGACGCGCACGCCGAAGCCCTCATCCGCCCAAAGGATGTTGCCAATTCCGAGCACGAGGATGCGATCGTCGAGCATGCGACGCTATCTCCCTGGTTGGCTCCCAATGCGGTCTGCCGCCGCGGCTTTTTCGAACTAGTCCAATACAAGAGACGTGCCAGCGCGCGGCCGGATCGCAAATCGTGTGACGGCAATGCTCGGCCTTGGCCGTGAATATGCCCGCCTTCAAACAAACTGTCAGGTATCTTTCCACTTTTGACAAACAATGGAAGCATGACTTCCAAACGAAAGGGCGCAGCTTGCGCCGCGCCCTTTTTGCCCTCGAAGCCCGCAAACGCTATTCGGGGTCGTCGTCGCGGAAGGTGCGATAGCCATTGGTCATGGCCGAAATCATGCTCTGGCGGGACATGATGTCTTCCCGGATGACGGAATAGACATGGATGATCACAAACAGGATGAACACCCACATGCCGATGTGGTGATAGGTGTGCACGTTCATGCTTCCGCCGAGGGCCGGGATGATCCAGCCGAACAGCCTGTCCTGCCAGCTTCCCAATCCCTCGCCTTCGGAATAAAGCGCGAAGCCGGTGCCGATCATGAACAGGCCGCCCACTACCATCACCCAGAACATGAACAATTGGGCGAGAGGGTTGTGGCCCACGAACTTCAACGGCCGTGGCTTCAGGAAGGCATACCATTTCACTTCGACGATGAGGCCCCGCCAGAAGCTGGCGCGCCAGAACGGGAAGGTAAAAAGCTCGCGGGCATACTTATTGCCCACGAACGCCCAGAGAATCCGCCCCACGAAGCCAATGGCGAAGATGTAGGCCGCCGAGAAGTGGATGAAGCGGATGATCCCCATCTGGTAGTGGGCGCTGGCCTCTCCCGAGAGCGTCGGGAGCGGCGAGGCGATGAGATAGCCGGTGATGCACAGCACTACGATGGATAGCGCATTGACCCAGTGCCACAGCCGCACCGGCGCTTCATAGACATAGACCGTGGTCAGCTTGCGCCATCCACGGACTGGTGCCGCATCATTTGCGGGAACGGCAGTGGAAGGCGTTGCCGAGCCGAGAGAGGTGTCGGTCATAGCTGCCTCCCCTCAGCGCACGGTGACGCGGGCAAGTTCCTCGCCGCCCGGCGCCAGCACATGGGTGGAACAGGCCAGGCATGGATCGAATGAATGCAAGGTGCGCAGGATCTCCACCGGCTCCTCGGGGCGCTCCATGGGCGTATTCAGAAGCGAGGCCTCGAACGCGCCGATGTTGCCCTTGGGATCGCGCGGGCCGCCGTTCCAGGTCGTGGGCACCACGCACTGGTAGTTCTCGATCCGCCCGTCCTTGATCTTGATCCAGTGGCCGAGCCCGCCGCGTGGGGCTGCCACCGTACCGACGCCCTTGGCTTCCTTCGGCCAAGTCGCAGGGTCCCATTTCTCGACATTGGCCGTGGTGCTGTCGCCGGCCTTGATGTTGGCGATGAGATTGTCGAAATCGCCCAGCATCATCTCGGCGCAATAATGCGCCTCAAGCGCGCGCGCGAGCGTGCGGCCGATGGTGGTGGGAAGCGCCTGCTTCGGTGTCAGATTCGTGCCGGCCAGCGTGTTGAAGCGACCGAGCGCCTCATCCACCTGCCCCTTCACGTAATCCACCCCGTGGGCATAGGCGAGGGTGTAGCGGGCGAGCGGGCCGACCTCGCACGCATTGCCCTTCCACCGCGGCGCCTTGATCCAGGAATATTTCGCCGCCTCGTCCACGGCTTCGATGTTGGTCTTGGTGCCTTTGGCCGCCGGGCCGAGCTGGTAGTTCGGCTCCGTGACGCCGTCCCAGGGATGCAGGCCGACGTCGTTCTTGCCGGCGCCATAGGTGTACCAGGAATGGGTGACGAACTCCTGCACCTGCTCGGGGTCGCGCGGGTCGATGGGGTGGATCTCGTTCCAATTGCCGTTCAGGATCACGCCGCCCGGCAGGCGATCCGTGGATTTCTGGCCCTGGATGGCTTCGTAATCGCCATAATCCATGACGTTGGTGGCCGAAAGGCCGCCGCCATAGAGCCAGCCCTTGTAATAGCTGGCGATGGCGATGACGTCCGGCACATAGACGTTCTTGGAGAATTCATAGGCTTCCTGAAGCTTCAGCTTCACGAAGTTCAGGCGCTCCATGTTCAGCGGCGCGCCGGCTGACATGTCGCCTTCCATGTTGATGGCACACGGCACGCCGCCCACCATGTAGTTCGGATGCGGGTTCTTGCCGCCGAAGATGGTGTGGACCTTGACGATCTCGCGCTGGAAATCCAGCGCCTCAAGATAGTGCGTCACCGCCAGCAGATCGGCCTCGGGCGGCAGCAGATAGGCTGGGTTGTCCCAATAGCCGTTCTTGAAAATACCGAGCTGTCCGCTCTCGACGAATTTCTTCAGCCGGTTCTGCACGTCGCGGAAATAGCCGGGCGAGGATTTGGAATGGTCGGAAATCGCCTGCTGGAGGGCCGACGTCGCCTTCGGATCCGCCTTCAGAGCATTGACTGGGTTCACCCAGTCGAGCGCATGCAGGTGATAGAAATGCACCACGTGATCATGCCATTGCAGCACCTTGGCCATGATCTCGCGGATCAGGAAGGCGTTGTTGGGGATCTTGATCTGCAACGCATCTTCCACCGCGCGCACCGAGGTGAGCGCGTGGCAGCCGGTGCACACGCCGCAGATGCGCTCCACGAACGCCCAGGCGTCGCGCGGATCGCGGCCCTTGAGAATGACCTCCAGCCCGCGCCACATGGTGCCGGTGGAGACCGCGTTGCGGATCACATTGTTGGCGTCCACATTCACTTCGCAGCGCATGTGGCCTTCGATGCGGGTGACCGGATCGACGACGATGCGGCGCCCGGCGGTGTCCAGGCTGAAGCCGTTGGGGGTCAGGATGGTCACTTGGCGTCTCCCTTATGCTGGGCGCGCTTCAGGGCGCTGACCGCCGCATGCAGCACCACGGCGCCGCCCACGACGCCCGCAGCCGCGAGCCCGATCTGATCCGCATTGGCTTCCACACCGAAGCCCTTGCCGTTGATGTCCGCGAGGCGCGCATACCAGGAGCCCTTGTCCCAGAAGCCGTCCTCCGAGCAGCCGATGCAGCCGTGGCCGGCCTGGATCGGGAAGGAGACGCCGTCGTTCCAGCGCACGGTCGAGCAGGCGTTGTAGGTGGTCGGGCCCTTGCAGCCCATCTTGTAGAGGCAATAGCCCTTGCGGGCGCCCTCATCGTCGAACTTCTCGACATATTGGCCGGCGTCGAAATGCGGGCGCCGGTAGCATTTGTCGTGGATGCGCTGGGAATAGAACATCTTGGGCCGGCCCTGGCGGTCCAGCTCGGGAATGCGGTCGAAGGTGAGCATGTAGGTGATGACGCCGGTCATTACCTCGGCGATGGGCGGGCAGCCCGGCACCTTGATGATGGGCTTGTCGAAGATCACCTCATGCACCGGGGTGGCGCGGGTGGGGTTCGGGCGCGCGGCCTGCACGCAGCCATAGGAGGCGCAGGACCCCCAGGAGATGATGGCCTTTGCGTCCTTGGCCACTTTCTTCAACTGGTCCACGAACGGCTTGCCGCCGATGATGCAATACATGCCGTCTTCATTGAGCGGCGGATTGCCCTCCACCGCGAGGATGTAATTGCCTTTGTATTTGGTCATCACCTCGTCGAGGATGGCTTCCGCCTGGTGGCCCGCCGACGCCATGAGCGTGTCGTCATAGTCCAGCGAGATCATCGAGAGCACCACATCCTTCACCAGGGGATGGGCGGAGCGGATGAAGCTCTCCGAGCAGCAGGTACATTCCAGCCCGTGCAGCCACAGCACCGGAAGGCGCGGCTTGGTCTCCATCGCATGGGCGATCTGCGGCGCGAGTTCCGGGCCGAGGCCGAGCGCGGCGGCGGTGAGCGAGCAATATTTCAAGAACGAGCGGCGGGTGATGCCCTGCCGCCGCATGACATCATAAAAGGTCTCGAGGCCGGCCATGCGGCGTCCCTCCTGGTGGTGCTCTCGCGCCATCGCGTCGAGGCGATGCGCTCAAGCTCCATCAGCAACCCGCGTGCCAGTTTTTATTTATTTTATTTGCAAGGTGTTAGGTTAAGCGCCCTGCAATTCGACCGGAAAGTGGCGCCCCACTTTCCAGCTCGGCCGGAAAGCTTGTGACCGATTCTGCTCCGGCCAAAAGGCACGCGGCCGCGACTGCTGCCTGTCCGAAGGCAAGCCCGCCGTCGTTTGCTGGTACGTCGGCGGGCGCCAACACCTTCAGTCCGGCAGAGCGAAGCCGTTCCGTCACAGCGTCGAGCAATATTGCGTTTTGGAATACGCCGCCGGAAACGGCCACATGGGCTATCCCTTCGTCCCGCGCGACCTCCACCGCTGCCGCAACGAAGGCTTCAGCGACGCCCGCGTGGAAACGCGCGGCGCAAATCTGAGGAGCGCCGTTTGCCGCACGATCGGCAAGTGCGGCACGCCACAGCGGGGCCGGATCCAATTCCAGCATGCCGTCCTGAACCGCGCATGTGAAAGGATAGGGCGGCGACGCCCCCTGCCCTTCGGCGCAGGCTTCCAGTGCCATCGCCGCCTCCCCTTCAAAACTGAGCCGGTCCGGCGCGAGGCCAAGCAGGGCGGACATGGCGTCGAACAGGCGTCCTGCAGAACTGGCCAGCGGCGCGTTCACGCCCTTCGCTATCATCGCGCGCACGGTTGCCACCGGCTTCCCTGCGAACAGGTCCGCGGGCACTGCTTCGGCACCAACTGCCGCGTCCAGATGGGCCAGCAATACGCGCCAGGGTTCGCGGCTCGCACTATCGCCGCCGGCGAGGGCGATGGGCGAAAGCCGCGCCCGTCGTCGAAAGGTGAGATAATTGCAGACTAAGATCTCCGCGCCCCAAGCCGTGCCGTCGGTGCCGAACCCGAGACCGTCCAAGGCGATACCGACAACCGGACCTTGGTCGCGCCGCCAGCCATTCTCGGCCATCGCGGCGGCGATATGGGCGTGGTGGTGCTGAATGGCGATGATCGGCAGCCCGCGCCGGTCCGCCTCGCTGCGGCCGAAGCGTGTGGCGCGATAATCGGGATGAAGATCGACAGCGATGGCCAACGGGGCGTGCGTGAAGACGGTTTCGTAATCGCCAAGCGCGGCAACAAACTCATCCTCGATGGCTGGCGTGTCCAGCTCACCGAGATGGTGTGTCAGCAAGGCCTTGCGCCCGTGCGTGAGGCAGGCGGCGCTTTTGAGATCCCCGCCAAATGCCAGCACAGGAGGAGCTTCGGCGAAGTCTTCAGGCAGGTTCAGTGGCCGCGGCGCCTGCCCGCGCCCGCGCCGGAGCACCCGCGTCTGCCCGGATATCACTCGCACCACCGCGTCTTCCAAGCGCCGCGCGATGGGCCTGTTGTGGCCGAGGATCGCATCGACGATGCCGTCCAGCTCCTGCACCGCCTCCTGGTCCCGAAACACCTGGGGTGCATTCGAGCGATTGGCGCTGGTCATCACCAGGGGCCGCCCGGTCCTGGCCAGCAGCAGATGATGCAGGGGCGTATAGGCCAGCATGACGCCAATATGACTCTGGCGGGGCGCAACCCCTTCTGCAAGGGGACTTTCCACCTTGCGGCGCAAGAGCACGATAGGTGCGGACGGATCCGCCAGCGCATCGGCCTCCCCTGTTGCCAGATCGCAAAGCGCGGCCGCCGCGTCGAGATCCGACACCATGATTGCCAAGGGTTTAGATGGTCGGCTCTTACGCCGCCGAAGTTCGCTCACCGCTCCGCTGTTTGTCGCGTCGCATGCGATGTGAAAGCCGCCAATTCCCTTGACTGCGACGATGCCGCCATGCCCGACCAGCGCCGCCGCGCAGGCCAGCGCATCGGCACCGATTGCAGAGACATCTGTGGCTGTCGCCAACGGTGTCCACGTCAAGTGGGGGCCGCACACGGGGCAGGCGATGGGCTGGGCATGAAAGCGCCGGTCTGCGGGATCTTCATATTCCGCGCGGCAATCCGGACACAGGTGAAAGCCACGCATGGTGGTCCGGCCACGGTCATAGGGCAGGCCCTGGACAATGGAAAAACGCGGGCCACAATCGGTACAATTGGTGAAAGCATAGCCAAAGCGCCGCGCCGCCGGATCGGCGATCTCGGCCAGACAGGCCGGACATATGGCGAGATCCGGGATAATGCCCACCGATACCGAACCCGCCCCGCTCTCCACGATACGAAACCCATCTCCAGCCGGCGGTTCGGCGGGATGAGCGGAAATATCCTCGATGCGGGACAGGGCCGGCGCCTCGGCGCGCAGGGCGATCAGCAATGCCTGCAACGTGGTTTGGGATCCGCCCGCGTGGATAAGGACCGCGTCGCCGACATTGCGCACGACACCCCTGAGTTGAAGACGATGGGCGAGGCGCCACACGAAGGGGCGAAACCCGACGCCCTGCACGATGCCGCGCACCGTGATTTCAACCCCCCGCACTTGCGACATGGTGGCCTCAATGCACCGTGCAGACCATGCAGGGATCAAATGACCGCACAATATGCTGCACGCTCAATGGCGTCGGCTCACCCGGGTGCACGACCGCGCCCACCAGGGCCGCTTCGAGCGGACCGGGAACTCCGGCGGCATCGCGGGGCGAGAAGTTCCATGTGGTGGGAGCAATGATCTGATAGCGCGAAATTTTCCCGCCCTCCACCTGCACCCAATGGCCCAGCGCACCGCGCGCGGCCTCCGTAAGCCCGGCGAACTGCCCATGGGCCGGCGTTGCGCCCTGGGCACACCAGGAGCCCTCGGGTTCCAGAGCACGGACCCAACTCTCCATTGCAATCAGCGTGCGGGCACTTTCCACCAGCCGCGCAACAACCCGCGCGAACACGCTGCCGCCGCCGTGCTCCACCAAGGCGCGCAACAGCGGCTGCCCGTCGATCACCTGCCGCGCGAGGGCTCCGGTCTCGAAGGGCTGGCCATTGAGCCGTGGCGCCTTGCACCAAGTGTAGCCCGTCTCGTCGAGACCATCGGGAACAGTCGAGCCCTCGAATGGAGGGTGGGCCCGTGTGCGATCCTCCATCCGGGCATAGGTGTGGTCTTCGGCTATATCAGCCGGATCGAAGGTCTCAACGCGTCCATTCACATGAACGCCAGCGCGATAGAACGTCCCCTCCTGCGAGGGATAGGCGCCATAGGACAGGAACCGATCATAGGCCCGCCCCATATGCGCAAGTTCCAGATCTGCGGCGATCTCCAGGAACAAGCGAAAATCACCATCGGGACCAGTCGCACGCCAGGTATCTAGGTCGTCGCGGCTTGCAAGTGCGGCCACGTGCTCAAGGCGCGTGCCAAAAAGCTGGTCCTCCAGCACCGCGCGCACCGCCCCAAGCGTTGCGAGAAGGCGAACTTTATCGCGGGATTCCGCACGCTTGGTCACCCCGCCCGGCTGGATCGCCAAGGTATGCGGCCAGCGGCCGGCGAGAAGACCGAGCACATGCAGCAATGTCGCCCGTGCCTCCAACATCCGCCGCGCACTGCTGCCGCGCCCGGCCTTGAAGCGGGCCTCCGCCTTGGCGAACCAAGGGCGCCCGGCATAAGCGAGGCGTGCGAAATCGGGCATGAAGAAGAGATGGAAATGGGTGAGATGGTCCGCCACATTTTCCGTCGCGACGATCAGATTTGTCGCGATGCGCCCGTTGCGGGTCGGCTCAAGCCCCTGCAAACCGGCCAGCGCCAATGCGGCGGCCTGGGATTGGGACACCGAGCAGATGCCACAGATGCGCGGCGCGATCACCAGCGCATCCATGGGATCTCGCCCCTCGAGAATACGCTCGAACCCCCGGAATAGCGGCGACGACACCTGCGCCTGCGCCACCGCTCCATTGGCGATGTCGAGCCGAACTTCGAGATCGCCCTCGACGCGATTGAACGGGCCGACGATCAGGCGCGTGATGCCATCGGCCGATGGGCCCTTCTGGCTGCTCATCGCCGCTTGATGTCCCGGATCGTAGGCGGCACCACGAGGTGATCACTCACCGCGTTGCGACGCAGCCTTTCGGGCGTTGCAGCCTTGGCCAGGGAGGACAATGCGATGAACCAAGCCTTGGGCATATCGGTCGGCAGCCCCACCGGAATGCCGGCAATCTTCGGTGTGTCCAGGAATGCGTGGCCGGGCTCCTCGAACTCGGGCGCGGTGCAATTGATGCAGGCATAGCCGCCACGGGTGCAGGAGCCCTCCCCGTTCCAGGACCGCGTGTTGCAATCGGCATGCGCCTGAGTGCCCAGGCACCCAAGGTGCTCCATCATGCAACCAAGATCCGACATTTTCTCCGCGCTCGCCTTGAACTCGTAATATTCGTTGCGCGGGCAGCCGTGGTGCACCAGGTGGTCGGCATAGAAGCGCGGGCGGCGATAGGCATCGAGATCAGTTTCGCCCAACAGACCGGCGGCCAGCAGCATCAAGGTCTCAGTCACCCAATTGGGATGCGTGGGACAGCCCGCCACGTTGATAACCGGTGAGCCCGAACGTGAACGGAACGCGGCGCCGAGCGCCCCGCCCTCGCGTCGCCCATCATATTGTAGGCCGCACGCATCGGCAGGATTGCTGCCCGCCGCCGTCACGCCGCCATAGGCCGCGCAGGTCCCCACCGCAACCACATGTTCGGCAAGGCCGGCAAGCTCGCGCACCCACTCTATGGTCGGGCGCCCGGTGCCTGCGAGCACATGGAAGCGACCGGTTCCGTTGGGACCGCGCAGCAGCGAACCTTCGACGCATAACGCATCCAGCCGAACCGCTCCGGTTCGCACCTGCTCCAGAATGAAAAGCGCCTCGCTGCCGGTCTCCTCGGAAAGACTCGGATGCCACAGCATGCGGATGCCCGCGCCGTCGAGGGTGGTCATCAAGTCTGGCCCCTCGGCACAAAGCAGCGACATGGTGCAACCGCCACACCCGCCGGACTGCAGCCAGAGGATGTTGAAGGGGCGGGTCATGCCTGCCTCCCTCCCTGAGCCGCGGGGACGGTCACGGTGATGACCGCGCCGCCTTCGGGATGATTGCCCGCCTCCAACTGGCCCTCGTGCTCCTGGGCGATGCGATAGCTGATGGACAGACCGAGGCCCGTGCCCTTGCCCACCGGCTTGGTGGTGAAGAAGGGATCGAAAATGCGCGAGAGATGGGGTGGAGCAATTCCGGGTCCGGTGTCACGCACACGAATAACCACGCTCTCGGCCCGTCGTTCACCTTCGATCACCATCCGGCGCTCCGGAGAGGCTTCCATCGCATCCACGGCGTTCTGGATCAGATTCATCATCAGTTGATGCAATTGGCCGGGATGCCCGATGACTTCAAGGCCGGAAGCCATGCTGATCGTCGTCTCGACCGCCGGACTCCGCGCCTTCGCCACCCAGTCGAGCGCGGAGCGCACAACGGCCGCCATGTCCACCAGCTCGGATGCTTCGCGTCGGTCTGAGGAAAAGCGCCTGAGATCGGCGACGATGTCGCGCACCCGTTCCGCCCCCTCAAGCATGCCGGCGATGGTCGGCGCCATTTCGCCCAGCGTGCGGTCGATTTTCAATTGCGCGCGCAGGTCCATGGGGATCGGATCCGGGCCGTGGAGGGCGTCCACATAGGCCACCAAGCGTTCCCCATAGCGTTTGAGGGCATGGGCATTGCCGTAGACGAACGAGATCGGATTATTCAATTCGTGCGCCACGCCCGCGACGAGGCGGCCGAGCGACGCCATCTTCTCGGAATGCACCAGTTGCTGCTGCGCTTGTTTGAGGCGTTCATGAGCGGCGGCAAGATCGCTGTAGGCCTTGCGAAGTTCGCCGATGGGCCGGCCCATGAGGACGATACCAACCGCGCGGCCGCGTGCGTCAAACCGGATGGCGCCGTTCACGGAGACCGGCAGCGGCCCGTCCGGGGTTAAGAAGGCGAAATCGCGATCGACGATGCGCTGGCGCTTTGCCACGATCGCAAGCACGTCGCCGAAACCGGTCGGCGTTTCCGGCGCCAGCAGATCTGCGAGCTTCAGCTCAAGCAGGGCCGACCCGGACCGCCCCAACAACCGCTCGGCCGCGACATTGACTTGCTCGATACGACCGGAGAGGTCGCAGGCGATCAGGGCGTCGGTCATGGAGGCCATGACGCCGGCGATGAAAGCGTGCGCCTCCTCAAGAGCGCTGTTCTTGTTTTCCAACTCTATCTGCTGAGCCACCAGCTCGGCATATGTCTCGTCCATCTTCCGGATGACGGCGATCCAAGCCTGCTCAGCTTCAGGATTGAGACTGCCGACAGCATCAAGCCCAAGCGCACCCGCTGATGGGTAGTCTGTGCGAGAGGTGTCGATGGGTGCAGGCATGATGAAGCGGACCCAAGCTTCTGGCGCGAGCCGCATGCTAAGCCCCCGGCGCCTGTAACTACAACAGCGATCCGTGGCGGCCCACGACACGGCAGGCCACGAAGCACGCTGACGCCGTTCATCCATCGATCGAATTACAAATTAACAGCGATAAATCAGTGACTTGACTGCCTTACCTCATTGCAAATCGAGTAAGACGATTGCGTCAAGCCTCGAAACTCATGCCGTCAAACGCCGGAATAACCTTCTCCGGAAGAATCTCGGCGAGGCGGCCATAATCCAGATCGGTGTGCAGATTGGTCAGGATGCCGAGGCGCGGGCGTTGTCGCGCAATATGCTCCAAAGCATCCTTCAGGCTGAAATGCGATGGATGCGGCAGCTCACGTAACGCATCAACAATCCAGATATCTAAATTATCAAGATATTGCAATGAATTATTCGGAAATGCGCTGACGTCACTTGAATATGCCACGTCGTCGAAACGAAAGCCGAAGGAGTCGATTTCCCCGTGATGTTGGCGAAACGGAAGCGCAGCAATGGGGCCGCCCGGCCCGTTGATCTCCACCACCCGCCCCTCATGGAACCGGTGCTCGGTAAGGATTGGAGGGTAGACGCCGCCGGGCGGCGTCTGGAAACAATAGCCGAACCGCTCATGGAGGGCCGCGGAGGTCTCGGCATCAGTATAGACATCGATGCGGCGGCGCAGATGGATGGCCAGAGGGCGTACGTCATCGATGCCGTGGGTGTGATCGGCGTGGGCGTGGGTGAAGAGAACGCCGTCGAGCCTGTCCACCTGCGCGTCGAGCAACTGCTCTCGCAAGTCAGGCGAGGTGTCCACAAGCACGGTCGTCACGCCTTCCGGCCCGTGCCGCTGGACCAGCAGCGAACAGCGCCGGCGCCGATTGCGCGGATTGGCGGGATCGCAAGCCCCCCACCCCTGCCCCACACGCGGGACGCCGCCTGAGGAACCGCAGCCGAGAATCGTGAAGGTCAGGCCCATGGAAATTCCCGCACATCGTCCAGAAGGAGCCTTACCGCCCTGCGCCCGGATCACCAAGAGCCTCGACCCCCGAACCGTCCTCTTCTCCCCAACCCGGCCCCATGCGTGCGGCACCCAATACCAACGCAACCAACACTGCGCTGCGGCGTTCTGCACTCACGGCTCGTGTGTTTGACGAGCGACGTTCGAAACGGGGCAAGGATATGGATGTGCTGGTTGCCGCTGCGGCTCCCCAGGTCATGAAGGTGTCGCGGGTCCGGGAAGGAAATCCGTTCCCGCTCGGAGCAACCTGGGATGGGCTCGGTGTAAACTTTGCCTTGTTCTCGGCCAATGCCACGAAGGTGGAACTCTGCCTGTTCGACCCGGAGGGCGAGCGCGAAGTTGAGCGCATCGAACTCCCCGAATATACCGATGAGGTCTGGCACGGTTATCTTCCCGATGCCCGCCCCGGCCTCGTCTATGCCTATCGGGTGCACGGCACCTACGAGCCGGCGGCAGGCCATCGCTTCAATCCCAACAAATTGCTGCTCGACCCCTACGGCAAGCAACTAGTGGGTGGATTGACGTGGAATCCAGCCTTGTTCGGCTATCAGATGGAAAGCAAGGACAAGAACAAGGATCTCACCTTCGACACCCGCGACAGCGCCGCCTTCATGCCGAAGTGCCGGGTGATCGACCCGGCTTTCACCTGGGGCATGACGCGGCGACCCATGGTGCCGTGGGACCGGACGATACTCTATGAGGCCCACGCCCGCGGCTACACCATGCTTCATCCCCATGTGCGTGAGGAATTGCGCGGCACCTTCGCCGGCCTGATGGAGCCGGAGGTCATCGACCATGTGCGAGACCTCGGCATCACGGCCGTGGAACTGCTCCCGGTGCACGGCTTCGTGGATGACAGCTATCTCGTCGAAAAAGGGCTGAGAAATTATTGGGGCTATAACAGCATTGCCTTCTTCGCCCCCCATCCGCTCTATCTCGCGAGCCCGAACGTCAACGAGTTCAAGGAGATGGTCACCCGCTATCATGCGGCCGGCATCGAGATCATCCTGGATGTGGTCTACAACCACACCGCGGAGGGAAATGAGCTTGGCCCGACCCTGTCATTCAAAGGCATAGACAACGCCTCTTACTACCGCCTTCCAGAGGACAAGCGCTTCTACATCAACGACACGGGCACCGGAAACACGGTGAACCTCTCCCATCCCCGCGTGCTTCAGATGGTCACCGACAGCCTGCGCTATTGGGCCACGGAGATGCAGGTGGACGGGTTCCGCTTCGATCTCGCCACGATCCTGGGCCGGGAAGAGCACGGCTTCGACGAGGGCGGCGGGTTCCTGGATTCCTGCCGGCAGGATCCCACCTTGTCGCAGGTAAAGTTGATTGCCGAGCCCTGGGACTGCGGCCCTGGTGGATACCAGGTCGGCGGCTTCTCGCCGGGCTGGGCGGAATGGAACGACCGCTATCGTGACACCGTGCGCTCATTCTGGAAGGGCGACGACGGGCAGATCGCCGATCTTGCCACCCGGCTCACCGCATCCGGCGACTTCTTCAACAGGCGCGGCCGCAAGCCTTGGGCGTCGGTGAATTTCATATCTGCCCACGACGGCTTCACCCTGGCCGATCTCGTATCCTACAACGACAAGCACAACGAGGCGAACGGCGAGGACAATCGCGACGGCCATTCCCACAATTTGTCGTGGAATCACGGGGTGGAAGGGCCGTCCGACGATCCGGAGATCAATGCGCTACGGGCCCGTCAGATGCGCAACATGCTGGCCACGCTGCTGTTTTCCCAAGGCACGCCGATGATTCTGGCCGGAGATGAATTTGCCCGCAGCCAGGGGGGAAATAACAACGCCTATTGCCAGGACAACGAAATCGGCTGGATCAACTGGGACTTCTCCCAGGAAGGCGCGGATCTGCGCACCTTCGTCCGGCGCCTGATTAGGGTGCGCCAATCGCATCCCCTGTTGCGCCGCAGTCGGTTTCTCACCGGGGCTTACAACGAAGCACTCGACGTCAAGGATGTCAGCTGGCTATCGCCCGATGGTGGAGAGATGGGGGAGGACCAGTGGCAGGATGGCCTTGGCCGCTGCATGGGCGTTCTGATGGACGGCCGCGCCCAGCCGACAGGCATTCGCCGCAAGGGAACCGACACCACGCTGCTGCTGGTGGTCAACGCCCATTTCGACGTGGTGAACTTCACGCTTCCGGAGGTTGTGGGGGGCAAGGGCTGGCGCCTGATTTTGGATACCAATGTCCCGGAGGGCCAGGATCTGCCGATATTTCCGTTTGGGCAAACCTATGAAGTTACGGGCCGCTCGCTTCTGCTGCTTGAAGTTGCAGCATGAGCGCGACCGACAACGGCGCGCCCGAAAAGAGGGGCGTCACCCTGTTCCCGCGGGAAGTGGTGCGCCCTTCGCTTCTCCCTGCCGGATCCGGTGCGGTCGGCACACTGGTGGCGATGAGCGCCATCGTGGCGATGCTGTATTTCGGGCGGGAAGTGCTGGTGCCCGTTGCGCTTGCGGTGCTGCTCAGCTTCGTCCTGGCCCCGGTGATCCTGGTGCTGCGGCGGCTGAAAGTTCCGCGCACTTTGTCGGTCACCAGCGTGGTGGTGGTGACGTTTCTCGCCCTGGTGGCATTAGGCGCTGTGGTGGCGAGCCAGGTGGTGGAACTGGCCGGGGACCTGCCGCAATATCAGGTCAATATTCGCGACAAGATCCGCTCTCTAAGGGGCGCGACCGAGGGGTCCGGCACCCTGGAGCGGGCCGCGCAGATGCTTCAGGACCTGAGCAACGAACTGGATCGCCCCGAACCGCCCAATCCGATCAACGGCATCCGCCCCGAAGGCGTGGAACAGCCGCCCCTGCCGGTCGAGATCCGCCAGCCGAACCCGGGCACACTCGGGATGCTGAGCGCGGTGATGACGCCGCTGATCCACCCGCTCGCGACCACCGGCATCATCTTCATCTTTCTGATTTTCATCCTGTTGCAGCGCGAGGACCTCCGCAACCGCTTCATCCGACTGGCCGGAGCCAGCGACATTCAACGCACCACGGCCGCCCTCGACGATGCGGCAAGCCGCCTGTCGCGCTTCTTCCTCATGCAGGTGGCCTTGAATGCCGCGTTCGGCACGGTGATCGGGATCGGCCTTTGGCTGATCGGTGTGCCGAGCCCAATCCTGTGGGGCTTTATGGCGGCCGTGCTGCGTTTCGTTCCCTATATTGGCGCAATCATCGCCGCGCTGCTGCCGATCGCCCTTGCTCTTGCAGTGGACCCGGGATGGAGCATCGTGCTCTCCACCATCGCGTTGTTCGTGATCGTAGAGCCGCTCATCGGCCACATCATCGAGCCGCTGGTCTATGGCCGGAGCACGGGCCTTTCGCCGGTCGCTATCGTCGCCTCGGCGACGTTCTGGACTTGGCTGTGGGGACCTGTCGGCCTAGTTCTGGCAACGCCACTTACCTTATGCTTGGTGGTGCTCGGCCGCCACGTCGACCAATTGGAATTCCTCGACGTCATGCTCGGAGACCGCCCGCCCCTGAGCGCGCCGGAGCTGTTCTACCAACGCATGCTGGCCGGCGATCCGACCGAGGCGACCAGCAAGGCAGAGGAATTTCTGCGGGAACGCAGCTTCCTAGCCTATCTCGATCACGTGGCCCTGCCCGGCTTGCGGCTGGCCCAGAACGATCTTGCCCGCGGGACCCTGGACGAAGGCCGAATCGAGCGGTTTCGCTCCAGCCTCGGCGAATTGCTGGACAATCTTTCCGACATTCCCAACGGCATGCCCAAGGGAGACACGAAAGAAGCAGAAGCTGGCGCGGCGATCGCGGCGAGTCCGGCGGGTGCCACCTATCCGGTGCTCGATCCGAAGACGCTTCCGCCGCGCTGGCAGGGGGAAGAGCCGATCCTTTGCATCGCGGCACGATCCGGCCTCGATCAGGCCGCGGCGGACCTTCTGGCCAATCTGCTGAAGCGCCACGGTTTGGCGGCGCAGGTTGCCGGTCCTGAAACGCTCACCGTCGCGAACCTCGCGAAGCTCAGCGGCTCGGATCCCGCACTCACCATCCTCTCGTCGTTGGAAAGCGCCGGAACGGCTCACATGCGCTATTCCACGCGGCGCCTGCGCCGTCGCCTGCCGAGGAGCACGATCCTGCTCGCCGCTTGGGGGGCGCGCGATGATTCGGCGATGCGGGGCTCCCTGGAAAGCCAATCGGACACCGATATTGTGACCTCCAATCTGGAAGAAACCTTGTCGGCATGCCTGATGGCGGCCTCATCCACCTCCCAGGCGGATGCCGAAAGCCCGATCTTCGCGCCGGCACCGGCGGGGCGCAAACCGGAGGTGGGGGCCAAAGCCTAGGGGGAAAACCAACGCCCGCGCCGGTTTTTCTCAGGAATGTTTCATGTGAAACATTGAGTCAGGGAAGAAGAACATCGGATTCATCGCGTTTGTTCTACAATTTCGCGCGATGAATCTGCAACTTCCGGCGAAGTTCAGGTATCCCTTCTTCTCACCCCACGCGTCGCGACCGCGATGCCCCGCCGGCCGGCACCCGGGACGCGATCCGCCCCTGACGTGCCTGAGGCATGGCGGCATGTGCTCCACCACCCGGACGGTATACAAATCTTCATTTGATGTTGCCACCCGCGTATTTTACATGACCCATGCGCAGCAGCCTGCCGCAGCGAGAACGAGGTTGCCGCTTCTCGATGGATGCGTCTGTCCCGTGCCTCGCTTTTTGTCAGCTGGGGATCGGACGGCAATCTGAGAGACGGTGAAAATGGACCCCAGACTTGCGCTCCTCATCGCGGCGTTGCTGATGCTCTCCAATGGCGGGATGCTGGGTCTCATGTTTCGGGACTTGCCGGCGAACCTGCGACCGGCCGTGATCAGCTGGGAACTCGGGACGCTGCTGATTGCGGCGGGATGCGCCACCTTCGCGCTCGACATGCTGATCCCATACGGCGCCGTGATTTTCGTTGCGAATTGCACGATCATTATGGGGCTGACCTTCTACCTGCGTGCGCTGCGCCAATTTTACGGGCGCCCGGATCGCCTCGTCCTGGTGCTTCCCGCCGCTTTGGGAACCATCGCCATTATCTGGTTTGCTTTCGTCGATCCAAACACGCTCACCCGCATCTTGCTGGTGTCGGCCGCCTGGGTCACGCTCATGGGGGCGAGCTGGAAGACGTTGCTGGCCCAGTCCGGCCGGGACAATGCGATGAGCCGCAAGGTGCTGACAGGCATTTTCGGCGTCATCATCGTGTTCGTCATTTTCCGCGCCGTTTATTTCACGGTGGAGGGGATTCCGGAGGACTACAGCGTCGTCGACACGTCGAGCTGGCTGAACCTCGCCACGCCGATGCTGGCGACGGTGCTTCCGGTCAGCGGCACCACCGCCTTCGTCCTCATGTGCTCCGAGCGCATCCGCCGGCAATTGGAGCGGATGGCGTCGACCGATTATCTGACGGGCCTCGCCAATCGCCGCACCTTGATGGATGCCGGAACGCTTCTGTTCGCGGCCGCCCGCGTGCGGAAGTCCCCGTTCGCCCTCGCGCTCATCGATGTCGACGACTTCAAGACCATCAACGACCGGCATGGGCACGAAATCGGTGATCTCGCCCTCAAGCACGTGGCCGAGAGCCTTCAGGCCAATACCCGGGATTCGGAAATGCTGGCGCGGCTTGGCGGCGAGGAATTCGTGGTGCTGCTGGCAGACATGAATGCAGCGCAGGCCAAGGCCTATGGGGAGCGGCTGCGGCAAGCGGTGCTTGATCGCCCATTCGTCGCGGGCGCATCGCATCTCACGATCACCGTATCGATCGGCGTGGCGATCTACCGGCCCGACGACGGCGATTTCGACGTCCTGATGCGGCGCGCCGATCTTGCCCTCTACGCCGCGAAGGCGCGCGGCAGAAACTGTGTCGAGATCAACGCCTGATCCTGGCGATCAATGCGTTTGCCGTTACCGCGCCGAAGGCTGCGCCCGGTCCCTGGAAATTTTGGTTTGAATGGTCGGAGCGAGAGGATTTGAACCTCCGACCCCTAGTCCCCCAGACTAGTGCGCTAACCGGGCTGCGCTACGCTCCGACGTGGAGGGGAGGCTTAGACCATCGGATTGGCCGCCACAAGAGTGAAATGCGCCTCTATCCACCGTCCATCGCCACGCGGCCAAAAGGGCTCCGATTTTTCTCAGCCGAGGGGCGCGCCGAGGCACTCCCCTTCCCTTCCCTTCCCCCTCCTTCCCTCACCGGCCGGCCGCCCGGCTGGTGCTCGGGTGCCATGAGGCGAGAATCGGGCATCGCGGCGATCACGGACGCGCGACTTTGCAAAATGACATTTTTATTTAACAGTAAAAGACCAACACAAATAACAAATAGCTGCCAATATCCCCATTACTTCACCAAGACTATCCCATTTTCTTTCAGCAATACTTATTTAATAAGTCGTATTTTTTAAGCTTAGCCGTGTGATATCACAGTTTCGGCCATAAACGGTGACATTGTCGCCCCAATAGAACGTCATTCGCCGAACTCCCATCAACAACATGGAGGTCGAGGGAATGGAGATCCGGAAGGGGTTTTTTCTAGGATCGTTTGCGCTGACGCTCAGCGCGCTCTGTTCACCAGCCAATGCGGACGTCGCCCAGACCGGCGTTGCTTCCTATTATTGGCAGGGACAGGGCACGGCAAGCGGAGAACGTTTCAATCCCGGTGCCCTGACGGCGGCCCATCGCTCTCTCCCCTTCGGTACGAAGGTTCGCGTGACCAACCTGCGCAATGGCCGTGCAGTCGTGGTCCGCATCAATGACCGTGGACCTTTTGTCCGGGGTCGCATCATCGACGTCTCGCGTGCCGCGGCGTCCGAACTCGGCTTCACCGGGCACGGCGTCACGCGTGTTTCCATTGCCGTCCTCGGTCGCGGGGAGCAGGTTGCACAGGCAAGCTCGGACGAAGCGCCCGCTGCCCCGGCCCCCGTCGCCAATCTTTTCTCCTGGCTTCAGCAACCCCAGGCGCAAGATCCCACGAACTGACGCGTTGCGGTGCCTGCCCGCACGTCGGCCGGCACCGCTCCACACCCTCCAGTGGACATAGAGAGCGCTGGAAAAGAGCTTGATCGGCGGTGCTGGGGTTTTACAGCGGGGACTCGTCCTCGCGCTCCACGGCGCCGCCGAGCAGGCGACGGCACTCCCCCAATTCGTAAAGCGTCGCCTGCAGGCGATGCACATCATCGCGCGACAAGACCGGCGTCGCCGCTGGCGGCATGCCCGACACGCGTGGTTCCGACCGCAGATGCGGCGGCAGATATTGCTCCGGCGGCCCGGGACGGTGCGGCTCGCGCGGCGCGGCTTCCGGCCGGAAGCCCTGGTGATGGTCCCATCTCAACGGCTCAGGGTCTTCCAGGACGTATTCCTCCAAAGGTCCCGTCAGCGGACCGATCCGCGGCCGCTCATCGCCCGGCGGGGCGGGCCGGGGCGCCGGCGCGGCATGCGTCCATGACGACCCCTGTGCAGCTATCCGCCGGCCGTCTCCGCGCTCGTCGGCCCGCAAGGACGCGACATTCATGGCAGGCCCGCGCGACTCTGCGCGGCGCACCGGCGTCCCGGCCTCCGGCCCCGATCCCTGGACACCGGACGCGGGCCCATGCCCGCCGCGCGGCTCCAGGGCACGAAGAGGCTCATCCTCGCGCCATTCCTCGGGCCAGTCGTCCGCCGGGGCCACGGGTCCACGCGAGGGACCAAGCGGCGGACGCCGCTCCTCGCCCCGCATCTCCCCGCTCCGCATATCGGGGCGGAACGCGACATCGCGGTCGCGCGCGCCCGCCTCCTGACGCTCGGATTCGCTGCGGCGGGCCCGCGCGGGGATATATTCCTCTGGCGGACCGGGCACATGCTCCTTCAGGCGACGGATTCGCGCATCCAGCGGCTCGGAAATCTGCGGCGCGTCGGGGCCAAAGGCGGCGTCATCGAAGAACGGCAGAAGCGGGTCTTCAAGCTCGGGGACCGGCGCGGGCTCCGACAGGCGCGATGCAGGGCCCCGCGAGGGACGGCGCTGGGGGATCGGCGCGCGGCGTTCGCGCCCGGCCTCATGCCGCTGCTCCGGCGCAAAGGACGGGGCCGCGCGTTGCGGCGGTAGATCCCGCATCGCGTCGCGATCGAAATCGCGGTCGTCGAAATCGCGGTCGTCGAAATCGCGACCCTCGAATTCTTCATGGACCACCCGGCGAAAGAATTCCGCCTCGTCCTCGCGCTCGTGGCGCGGCTCCGGCGGGGGGCTGGCCCGGCGCGGCTCCGAAGGCCGCTCCACCGGCTGCGGCGCCGAGCGCGCGCGCGGCGCAGCTTCCAGGCGCGGCTCGACAGGCTCTTCATGGCGGCGGGTATGCTGGGAGAATTCCGGAAACGGCAATTCCGCGATCACCGGCGGCTCTTCGATCATCGGTTCGGCGCGCACCTTGCGGCGCGGCAGCAGGCCCAGGAAACCGCCCAGTGCCCCGCCGGCCTCGGCACCGCCGCGCGATGCCGCCCGCTGGCGTGGATTCGGCTCAATATCAGTGGCATAGGGAGCTTCGTCGAGGTCGGGCTCGGGCCCCCGGCGCCTCGGGGCTGCCGTCTCAGGTCCACGCGCGCGCGCTGCGATGGGCATGGTCGGCTGAAACGCCGCCGCTTCTTCCTCGATCGCCAGATCCTGAACGTAATGGATCCCCTGCTCCTTCAGGATGCGCTGAACACCCTTGATGGTGTAGCCGTCGCTATAGAGCAGGTGGCGCACGCCGCGCAGGAGGTCCACGTCCTCGGGCCGGTAGAATCGCCGGCCCCCGGCCCGCTTGATGGGCTTGATCTGCGTGAAGCGGGTTTCCCAGAAGCGCAGGACGTGCTGGGGCAGCTCGAGATCCTCGGCCACCTCGCTGATGGTGCGGAAGGCGTCCGGTGATTTGTCGGTTGGCCTCGCCTCGGGCACGTGCGCTCGCCCTCCATGCACCGCGGACAGTCGTCCGCGCGATCGGATCAGTCGCGATCCAGACCGTTTTCTGTGCGCCCGTTTATGCGATTCTTCAAGATGCTGGACGGTTTGAAAACCATCACCCGTCGCGGCTCGATCGGCACTTCTTCGCCGGTCTTCGGGTTTCGGCCGATCCGCTGCCCTTTGGAGCGGACGACGAAGGAGCCGAACGACGAAAGCTTCACTGTCTCACCCTTGGCGAGGCAGTCGGCGATTTCGCTCAGCACGAGTTCTACAAGCGCTGCGGACTCAGTCCGGGACAAGCCCACCTGTTGGTAGACTGCCTCACAGAGATCGGCACGCGTTATGGTCTTACCAGCCATATGTCTCCCCGGCCCCAAGAGAGAGGGACAGCCGTCGTGACCCTATCCACTCAGGGCGAGGCTGGTCAACGTTATTAGTGATTTACCTACCATCGGATGAGCGCCGAACCCCAGGTGAAGCCGCCGCCCATCGCCTCCAGCAAAACCAGGTCTCCGGTTTTGATGCGCCCATCCTTGCACGCCGTGTCCAGCGCAAGCGGAATGGAGGCGGCGGAAGTATTCCCATGGAGATCCACGGTTGTCACCACCTTGGACGTTGCAATTCCAAGTTTCTGCGCGCTGGCGTCGATGATGCGGCGATTGGCCTGATGCGGAACGAACCAGTCGATGGTCTCCGCCGAGGTTCCGGTGGCGCTGAAAGCGTCCTCGATCACGTCTGTGATCATGCCCACCGCATGCTTGAAAACCTCACGGCCCTCCATGCGCAGATGGCCGACGGTCTGGGTCGAGGACGGCCCGCCATCCACAAACAATTTGCTGCGATGGCGGCCATCGGAGCGCAGATGAGTGGTGAGAATGCCGCGGCCGTCGGCATCTTCAGCGTCGCGCGCCTCGATCACCACCGCACCGGCGCCGTCGCCGAACAGCACGCAGGTGCCGCGGTCCTCCCAATCGAGGATGCGGGAGAAGGTCTCGGCGCCGATCACCAGGGCGCGCGTGAAGCTGCCGGTGCGCAGATGCGCGTCGGCGGTCGCGAGCGCGAACACGAATCCGGAGCACACCGCCTGCAGGTCGAACGCGGCGCCGCGCGTGATGCCCAGTTCCGCCTGGACGGTCGCCGCGGTCGCGGGAAAGGTCTGGTCCGGCGTCGAGGTGGCGAGGATGATCAGGTCGATATCCGCCGCCTCCAGCCCGGCGTCCGCCAGGGCGCGGGTCGCGGCATGCCGCGCGAGATCGGAGGTCAGCTCCCCGGCAGCGGCGATATGACGCTCGCGAATGCCGGTCCGCTGCACGATCCATTCGTCCGACGTCTCCACCGAGCGGGCGAGTTCGGCGTTGGTGAGGACCCGGTCCGGCAGATAGGAGCCCACACCTCGAACCACGGACTTGATGACGCTCACGATTGACCTTCCGCTTCTACCGGCAACGCCGTGCCCGCCGCTCCGCCGGCTGCGGCACGCGTCAGGAGGCTCGTCTTGATGCGCGACAGCAATTCGTGCCGCACCATGTCGTAGCCGAGATCCACGGCGGCGGCGAAGCCTTCCGCATCCGCTCCGCCATGGCTTTTGATCACAACGCCGTTCAGGCCCAGAAACACGCCCCCGTTGGAACGGCGGGGATCCATCTTCTCGCGCAGCACGCGAAAGCCGTCGCGCGCGAGAATATAGCCGAGCCGGGAACGCCAGGTGCGGCCCATGGCGGCGCGCAAATAGCTCGCCAATTGCTTGGCCGTCCCCTCCGCCGTCTTCAGCGCGATATTGCCGGAAAATCCTTCTGTCACCACGACATCCACCGTGCCGGCGCCGATGTCGTTGCCTTCCACGAAGCCGTGGTAGAGCAGGTCGGTGGAGGTGTCCTCGCGCAGCAGGCGGCCGGCTTCCTTGACCTCCTCGACGCCCTTGATCTCCTCCACGCCCACATTCAGCAGCCCGATGGTCGGCCGCTCGATGCTGAACACGGTCCGCGCCATGGCCGATCCCATGATCGCCATCTCGACCAGGCTGTGCGCCGTCGCGCCGATGGACGCGCCGACATCGAGCACGATGCTCTCGCCGCGCAGGGTCGGCCAGATCGCCGCAATCGCCGGCCGGCCGATGCCCGGCATGGTGCGCAGGTTGAACTTGGCCATGGCCATCAGCGCGCCGGTATTGCCCGCCGAGATGGCCGCGTCGGCATCGCGGGTCTTCACCGCGTCGATGGCGCGCCACATGGACGATTTGTAGCGGCCGTTGCGCAACGCCTGGCTGGGCTTGTCGTCCATGCCGACGACGATCTCGGTGTGAATCACCCGCGAGGCGGCGCTCAGCCGGGGATGGGCGGCCAGCACCGCGCGCACCCGCTCCTCGTTGCCGAACAACAGGAATTGCGTGTCCGGGTGGCGTTCGAGCGCGAGCGCCGCCCCGGCCAATATGGTCTCCGGGCCATGGTCCCCGCCCATGGCGTCAACGGCAATGCGAACGGGCACGGTCATCGAGGCAGACGTTCCAGCTTGTTCCGCGGACGAAGAACCCGCTCCAGAGCGGCCGGACAATAACGTCTCGGGCGCACACCGCAATATTTCACACAGGCAATCAAGGCTTGTCCTTCAGGCGAGCGAGCTCCGCGAACGGCGACAGGGTTTCCGGAGCCTCGGCGATGGCTTCGAAGACCTCGCCGGGAAGCCGGGGATAGGGGTCCAACGCCAGAGAGAGGAATTCGGTCGCGAGATGCCCGAGATCGATGCCGCCGTCGACGATGGCGTCGGGCTGATCCAGCTCCGCTTCCGGGTCGTCCTCGTCGAGCGTGCGCACAGCGAGCACCTCCTCCGGGGCGAAATGGACGTCGATCTCCTCCTCGACCTCGGAATCGAAGGCCTCGAGGGAGACCACGGAGACCTGCCGCACCTGCGCCTTCAGGCGGCCGGAGACATGGGCGCCCGCGCCTTCCAGCATGACCTTGAGATCAGCCGTGAAGCCATGGACGGCCGGCACGTCCAGGAAGCGGGCGAGCGCGGCGCGTTGCGCCGCGTCCGGCGCAAGCTGCACCTGGAGCCCGTGGGCAGGAACCTCGGCAAGGGAAATACGATGGGTCAAGGGAAGGTCACTCATGATCAGCACCCTCGCGCGCGATCGGGGTGGGAAAATGGACATCGCCGCTGGCGAACGCTTCGGTCGGGACCGCGGCGAGGGCGGCAACCGTGCGCCTGACATAGGCGACCAGTGCTTCCCCCGGCGCACCAAGCGCCGCAGCTTCGACCTCATATATATTGCGTGCGACCGCTTCGCGCAGCGAGTCCGGCGGCGCACCGGCCTGGAGCGCCGCATCGAACACGCCGGCGCGGCCGTAGAACGCCTGGCCGATCTTCTTCATGCGCTTGGGCACGGTCAGGTCGCCCACGCCCATTTCGCGCAAGCTGCGATCCATGTCGTCGAGAAAGGCGTCGAACACCAATTGTGACATCTCCCGGCTCGCCGCATCACCGTTCTTCAGGCGGTGGCAGGCCAGAAATGTATGCAGCAACACCAATTCGAACCGCCCCTCTATAGTATCTGGGACGGCAAAGTCGGTATAGAAGGCAGGCTGCCGCGCCTGTGCCACGATCACGCCATAGAGGCGCTGGATGGTCGCTCGGCGCTCGGGTCGACGAAACAGATTCAGCATCACTTTTTGCGGGTCTGTGCGTCGCTCGTAGGCTAGACGCGGATGAGCAAGGGGCGTAGCGCGCTGGAGGCGTCGTGGCAAGGGCACTGGCATCGCTCAGGGATCAGGCGGCATATGCCGCAGGGGCAGAAATCGAGGGAATCGGCGTGGCGTCATCGCAAGCAAGAAGTTCCATTTCGCGCAAAGGCGCCCGCGGCCGCGCCTGCGCGGCGGTTGGACTGGCGGTGATCGCCGGCGCGCTGTCCGGCTGCGCGAACTTCGTCGGTGGAACCGGCACGTCGATCAGCGGCGTGGTGCGCACCTACCAGCGCGGCTATGTACTGAGCGACGGCGCGCTGGATCAGGTGCCGGTCGGCTCCAGCCAGGAGCAGGTGCTGCTGGTTCTCGGCACCCCGTCCACCGTCTCCACCGTGAACGGCGACGTGTTCTATTATATCTCCCAGACCGAGAAGCGGATCGCCTTCCTCAAGCCTGAGATTACCGAGCAGAAGGTGATCGCGGTCTATTTCGACAAGAACCGCCGGGTCACTCGCATCGCCAATTACGGCCTGCAGGACGGCAAGGTGTTCGACTTCGTCTCGCAGAAGACCCCGACCAGCGGCGAAGAGCTGAGCGTCATCAAGCAATTGCTGAGCGCCACCAACTTCTCGCTTTAATCGTGTTCTGGCGGGGTGGGCGCGCACGGCGCCCGCCCCCCAGGCCTCTTCTACGGGGCCTAACTTCGGCGGCCTCCTCCGGCCGCCTTTCCTGAAGGTCCTAGAGATAGGCCCGCGCGATGGCGAGGAAGTCGGCGGCCTTCAGGCTTGCTCCGCCCACCAGGGCGCCATCCACATCGCTCGCCCTCAGCAGGGTCGCGGCATTGTCCGGCTTCACCGAGCCGCCGTAGAGGATGCGCACCTTCTCCGCCTCCGCGCCGAACAGCTCGCGCAGGACGCCGCGAATCTCGCCGTGCACTTCCTCCACATCCTTCACGGTGGGCACGCGGCCGGTGCCGATCGCCCACACCGGCTCATAGGCGATCACAAGCTTTTCCGCCGAAATGCCCGCGGGAACGGATCCCCTCACCTGCCGGGCCACCACATGCAGGCAGGCGTCCGCATCGCGCTCGGCTTGCGTCTCGCCGACACAGACCACCGGTACCAGTCCCGCGCGCAGGGCAGCTGCCGCCTTCGCCTGCACCATCGCGTCGCTCTCGCCATGGTCGGTGCGGCGCTCGCTGTGCCCGACGATGACATGGCTGGCGCCGGCATCGGCGATCATCTCGGCCGCGATATCCCCGGTGTGGGCGCCGCAGGGCTTGGCGTGGCAATCCTGGGCGCCGATGGCAATGGCCGAGCCGGCGATCTCGCCGGCAAGGCCCGCGATCAGCGTCGCCGGCGGGCAGATCAACAGATCGACCCGTTCCCGCAAACCCGCGTCATAGCCTTCCACCATGGCCAGCAACTCCGCCCCCGAGTGCCGCAGCCCGTTCATTTTCCAGTTTCCGGCGACGAGCGGGCGGCGAACGACGGGCATGAATTCCTCCGGTGCGGATGACGATGGACAGGGGTGTTTCCGTCCGGTTATCAGAGGGCGCGCGACACGGCAAACGGCCCCGCCTGCGCCGTTGCGGCGCGAGGTCCCCCTCCCTATGATGCGCGCCTTCTGCGTCGGGGCCGCGCCCCTCCTCAAACCAGACTGAGCAATGGTACTTCAGACTCTCCGTAAAGGCGCCTCAGGCTTCATCGCCAAGGCCTTCCTTCTCCTGCTCACCGTCAGCTTTCTCGTTTGGGGCATCGCAGACGTGTTTCGCGGCCCGAGCGCGCGCGCCGTGGCCAAGGTTGGTGACACCGAGATTTCCGCGGACGCGTTCCGCCAGCAATATCTCGATCAGATCCAGCAGATCGGCCGGCGCACCGGGCGCCCGTTCACGCCCGAGCAGGCGCGCGCGTTCGGCCTCGACCGGCAGGTGCTGAACCAGATGGTGGCCGAGGCCACGCTCGACGACGCGGCCAAGAGCCTGGGTCTGGCCATTTCCGATGAAGAGGTGGCGCGCACCGTCCGCGCCAATCCCGCCTTGCGGCGTCCCGGCGCGACCGAGTTCGACCCGGCCTATTTCCAGCAGCTCCTGCGGGCCAACAACCTCACCGAGCCGCGTTTCCTGGCGGCGGAAAAGCAGCGCATGCTGCGTCAGCAGATCGCGTCCGCCGTCGGCGGGGATCTCGTTGCGCCCGCCATCCTGCTGAACGCGGCCCATCGCTATGAGAGCGAGCAGCGCGCAGTGTCCTATCTCGCGGTCGGTCCCGCGGCCGCAGGCCCGGTCGCCGCGCCGACCGACGCGCAGCTTCAGGCCTTTTTCACCACCCACAAGATCACCTTCCGGGCGCCGGAATATCGCAAGATCACGGTTCTTGCCCTCACCCCCGCAACGCTCGCGCCCTGGATTCAGGTGAGCGACGCGGACATCAAGGCCGCCTATGAGCGCAACGCTGCCCGTTTCGGCACGCCGGAGCGCCGCACCGTTCAGCAGATCGTCTTCTCCAAGGCGGACGAGGCGCAGCAGGCCTCGGACAAGATCAAGGCCGGCGAAACCTTCGACCAGATCGCCGCCGCGCGCGGCCTTAGCCCCAAGGACATCGATCTCGGCACAGTGGTGCGGACCGACCTGATCGATCCCAAGATCGCCGAAGCGGCCTTCTCGCTCCCCGTCGACGGCACCAGCGCGCCGGTTCCCGGCGCGTTCGGCTCCGCCCTGGTGCACGTGACCAAGATCGAGCCCGCCCAGCAGCAACCGCTTGAGCAGGTGCAGGACGTGCTGCGCAAGGAGCTTGCCCTCGACCGCGCCCGGCGCGAGCTGCTGGACAAGCACGATGCCATCGAGGACGACCGCGGCTCCGGCGCGACGCTGGCGGAGATCGCGCAGAAGGTCGGCCTGCAGAGCGAGACCATCGATGCCGTGGACCGCTCCGGCCGCGATCCCACCGGGGCCGAGGTGCGGGGCATTCCCGGCGGCGCCGAGGTGATCGCCGGGTCCTTCGCCTCGCAGCCGGGTGTGGAGACCGAGCCGGTGCAATTGCCGGATAACGGCGGCTATGTCTGGTACGACGTCAACGAGGTGACCCCCGCCCGCGAACGCCCGTTCGACGAGGTGCGCGAGCAGGTGGTGGCGCGCTGGACCGAGGACGAGACCGTGAAGGCGGTCGATGCCAAGGCCAAGCAGCTCCTCGCGGACGTGCAGGGCGGCAAGACGCTGGCCGATGTGGCGGGCGCAGCCGGGCTTGAAGTGAAATCTGCGGAAAACCTGCAAAGAGGCCGTGCCGCCTCGGATTTTTCGGCTGATGCCATCGCGAAGATCTTCGACGTGGCCCTGCACGGCTACGGCCTTGCGTCCGGAACCGTGCCGGCGGAGCGCATCCTGTTTCAGGTCACCGGGATTGTCGTGCCGCCGGAAACGACGGCCGAGCAGCAGGCCGCCACACGCATCGGGCAGCAGATCGAGACCGACCTGCTGCTGCAATATCTCGCCCAGTTGCGCACCCAGATCGGCGTCTCGGTGAACGAGCCGCTGCTTCAGCAGTCCATCGGCGCGAGCGCGAATTGAGCGGGATGATGATGAACGCGCCCTCCGATTTTGAGGCTTTCGCCCAACGCTATGCGCGCGGCGAGGCACAGATCGTCACGGTCACGCTGATCGCCGACCTCGAGACCCCGGTCTCCGCCTTCCTCAAGATCGCGGGCGAGAAGCCCAACGCGTTCCTGCTGGAATCGGTGGAGGGCGGGCAGACTCGCGGCCGCTATTCCATGATCGGCCTCGACCCTGACGTGATCTGGCGCGCCAATGGCGACACGGCCGAGATCAACCGCGCGGCACTCAAGGACCGGACGGCGTTCGAGCCCTGCGCCGAACCGCCGCTCGTGGCCCTGCGCAGCCTGCTGGCCGAATCGGCCATCGACCTGCCGGCCGGCGCCCCGCCCATGGCGGCGGGCGTGTTCGGCTATCTCGGCTATGACATGGTGCGCCAGATGGAGCGCCTCGCGCCGGCCAAGCCCGATCCCATCGGCGTGCCGGAAGCCCTGCTGATCCGCCCCACCTTGATGGTGGTGTTCGATGCGGTGAAGGACGAACTCACCGCCGTGACCCCCGTGCGCCCGCAGGACGGCGTGACCGCCCGCGCGGCGTTCGAGGCGGCGCTGGCGCGGCTCGACAGCGTGGTGGCGGGGCTCGATCGGCCCATGGCCCATCCCGCGCCGGAGCCGTTCCACGCCCATGTGGAGCCCGTCTCCAATACCACCGAGGCTGAATTCTGCGCCATGGTGGAGCAGGCGAAGGACTATATCCGCGCCGGCGATATCTTCCAGGTGGTGCTCTCCCAGCGTTTCGAGAGCCCGTTCGCCCTGCCCCCGTTCGCGCTCTACCGCGCGCTGCGTCGGGTCAATCCGGCGCCGTTCCTAGTCTATCTGAACTTCGAGGGCTTCTCGGTCGTCTGTTCCAGCCCCGAGATCCTGGTGCGGCTGCGTGACGGCAAGGTCACCATCCGCCCCATCGCCGGCACCCGCAAGCGCGGCGCGACCCATGTGGAGGACGAGGCGCTGGCAAGCGAGCTTCTCGCCGACCCGAAGGAGCGCGCCGAGCATCTCATGCTGCTGGACCTCGGCCGCAACGATGCCGGCCGCGTCTCGCAGATCGGCACCGTGGAAGTCACCGACAGCTTCTTCATCGAGCGCTACAGTCAGGTGATGCACATCGTCTCCAACGTCGAGGGCAAGGTTGATCCGCGCTTCGACGCGCTCGACGCGCTGGCGGCGGGTTTTCCCGCCGGCACGGTCTCCGGCGCGCCCAAGGTGCGGGCCATGGAGATCATCGACGAACTGGAGAAGGACAAGCGCGGCATCTATGCCGGGGCCATCGGCTATTTCAGCGCCAATGGCGAGATGGACACCTGCATCGTCCTGCGCACCGCCGTGGTGAAGGACGGGCGCATGTATGTGCAGGCCGGCGCCGGGCTGGTGTATGATTCCGTGCCGCTGAGCGAGCACCAGGAATGCATCAACAAGGCCAAGGCGCTGTTCCGTGCCGGCGAGGAAGCGGTGCGCTTCGCCGCCGGCGCCAAAAGGGGCCAGTGACATGGCGCATCCGATCTCCTTTCGCGAGCGATGGCGTCAGGCTTGACCCTTCCGTCACCCCCGCGCTTTAACTCGGGGCGCAGCTCCCACTTTGTCGCGAGGAGCGCGCCTGCCCGGATCCGCCGGGCCTGGAGCCACGATGACCGCCGTAACGCTGATCGATAATTACGACAGCTTCACCTACAACCTCGTCCATTATCTCGGCGAGCTGGGCGCAAATGTCACCGTTCACCGCAACGACGCGCTGAGCGTTGATGAGGTGCTGGCGGAAAAGCCCGATGCCATCGTCATCTCGCCGGGCCCCTGCACCCCCACCGAGGCCGGTATCTGCTGCGATCTGATCGCGCGCGCCAGCACGCAGGTGCCGCTGTTCGGCGTGTGCCTCGGCCACCAGGCCATCGGCCAGGTGTTCGGCGGCGATGTGGTGCGCGCGCCCATCCCCATGCACGGGAAGATGTCGCAGATCCACCACGAGGGCCGCTCGGTGTTTCGCGGGCTCAACCATTCCTTCCTCGCGACCCGCTATCACTCCCTGATCGTCGAGCAGAACACCTTGCCCGCCGCGCTGGAGGTGACCGCGCGCACCGACGATGGCCTGATCATGGGCCTTGCCCACCGCACCCTCCCCGTGCACGGCGTGCAGTTCCATCCCGAGAGCATCGCCTCGGAGAACGGCCACGCCCTGCTGCGCAATTTCCTCGATATCGCCCGGGCCTTCAACGAAGGCCGGCGGGCACGGAGCTGACGCGATGGAACAGTTCCGCCCCCTGCTCGGCAAGGTTGCAACCGGCGCGGCGCTGACCCGCGAGGAATCCGCCTACGTGTTCGACAAGATGATGTCGGGCGAGACCACGCCCTCGCAGATCGGCGCCCTGCTCATGGGGCTGCGGGTGCGCGGCGAGACGGTGGAGGAGATCGTCGGCGCGGTGAGCGTCATGCGCGCCAAGATGCTGACCGTCGAGGCGCCCGAGGCGGCGGTCGACGTGGTGGGCACCGGCGGCGACGCCTCCGGCTCCTATAACATCTCCACCTGCGCCTCCTTCATCGTCGCCGGTGCCGGCGTGCCGGTGGCGAAGCACGGCAACCGCGCGCTGTCCTCCAAGTCCGGCGCGGCGGATGTGCTGGCGGCGCTCGGCGTGCGGCTGGACCTGACCCCCGAGGGCATTTCCCGCTGCATCGCGGAAGCCGGCATCGGCTTCATGTTCGCCCCGGCCCATCACCCCGCCATGAAGCATGTGGGACCCTCGCGGGTGGAAATGGGCACGCGCACCATCTTCAACCTGCTCGGCCCGCTCTCCAACCCCGCCGGGGTGACGCGGCAGATGGTCGGCGTGTTCGCCAAATCCTGGATCGTGCCGCTGGCCGAAGTGCTGCGGACCCTTGGCTCGCAGCGCGCCTGGGTGGTCAACGGCTCCGACGGCCTGGACGAGATCACCCTCTGCGGCGTCACCCACATCGCCTCGCTGGAGGACGACCGGATCCACACGTTCGAGATCGCGCCCGAGGATGTAGGCCTGCGCTGCGTTCCGTCCGAGGCGTTGAAGGGAGGCGACGCCGCCCATAATGCGGTCGCTCTGCGCGCCGTCCTGGACGGGGAGCCCGGCGCCTATCGCGATGTGGCGGTGATGAATGCGGCGGCCGCCCTCCTGATCGCCGGCCGGGCCGCGGACCTGCGCGAAGGCGTTGCGATGGCGCAGACCTCGCTCGACACGGGGTCCGCCCGCGCACGTCTGGAGACGCTTGTCATGATTTCGGACAAAGTCGCGCCCAAGGTGCCGTCATGAGCGACATCCTCACCCGTATCGAAGCCTATAAGCGCGTCGAGATCGCAGCCGCCAAGGCCGCCCGCCCACGCGCCGAAATCGAGGCGGCGGCACGCGCCGCAAGCCCGGTCCGTCCGTTCGCCGGCGCCCTGCGCGCGGCCCTGGACGCCGGCCGCACGGCGCTGATCGCCGAGATCAAGAAGGCCAGTCCCTCCAAGGGCCTGATTCGGGCCGACTTCGATCCGCCCGCGCTCGCTCGCGCCTATGAGGCCGGGGGCGCGACCTGCCTTTCGGTGCTCACCGACACGCCCTCGTTCCAGGGCGCGCCGGAATTCCTGATGGCCGCCCGCGCCGCTGTCTCGCTGCCGGTGCTGCGCAAGGATTTCATGTACGACACCTATCAGGTGGCGGAGGCGCGGGCCTGGGGCGCCGACTGCATTCTCATCATCATGGCCGGCGTAGATGACGCGCTGGCCCGCGATCTGCTTGATGCGGCGACCGCCTACGGCATGGACGCCATTGTGGAAGTCCATGATTCCGAGGAGTTGGACCGGGCGCTTGCCCTGCCCTGCACGTTGGTCGGAATCAACAACCGCAATCTGCGCACGTTCGAAACCACGCTGGCAACCAGCGAGAGCCTGGCGCCCCGCGTGCCGAAGGACCGGATCTGCATCGGCGAGAGCGGCATCTTCACGCAGCAGGACGTGGCGCGGCTCGCCGGCATCGGCATCGGCACGATCCTGGTGGGCGAAAGCCTCATGCGGCAAACCGATGTCGCATCCGCGACCCGAACGCTGCTTGCGGCGTAAACTTGCCGTATACGTCACCTTGAAGTCTAATGCCGTCCCGTCCACCCGCCAACGAGGTGGATGCGCAAATGACGACCAAGGGAGAATGCTCATGAAGACGCTGCTTCTGGCGGCCGCGCTGTCCATCGCCGCCCTTCCCATCGCCGCCCTGCCCGCGCGCGCCGCCGATGTGACCGGCACCTGGGCGACGCCGACCAAAAACGGACTGGTAGAGATCACCCGGTGCGGCAGTTCCGTGTGCGGCCGGCTCGTTTCGTCCGACGGCATCAAGGCCGACCCGGGCCTGAAGGATGTCAATAATTCCAACGCGGCCCTGCGGACCCGCCCGCTGAAGGGCCTGCAGATTCTCCAAGGCTTCGCAGGTGGCCCGGCCGAATGGACGGGCGGCGAGATCTATAATGCCGACGACGGCAAGACCTATAGCGCCACCTTGCGCCTCGACGGCGACAATACGCTGAACGTGCGCGGGTGCGTGATCGTGCCCTTCTGCAAGACCCAGACCTGGACCAGGAGCCGCTGACGCCATGTCCGAACTGACCCACCTCGATGCCCAGGGCGCCGCGCGCATGGTCGATGTCGCGGACAAGGCGGTGACCGCGCGCGAGGCTCTGGCGGAGGGCCGGGTCATCATGGCGTCCGAGACGCTGGACCTCATTTTGTCCGGCAATGCGAAGAAGGGCGACGTCCTCGGCGTCGCCCGCATTGCCGGCATCATGGCCTCCAAGCGCACGCACGAGCTGATTCCGCTCTGCCATCCCCTGATGCTCTCGAAGGTCGAGGTGGAGATAGCGCCGGATGCCGCCCTCCCCGGTCTCGTGGTGCGCGCGCGGGTGAAGGTAAGCGGCCAGACCGGCGTCGAGATGGAAGCGCTCACTGCGGTTTCCATCGCCTGCCTGACCATTTACGACATGGCGAAGGCGGCCGACCGCGGCATGCGCATCGAGGGGGTTCGCCTGTTGGAAAAATCCGGCGGACGCTCCGGCGAATGGCGCGCCGCAGGCGCCTGAGCGAATTCAGATCGAAACCAGTCAAAGACCGTGGTCGTTGGTATAACGCATCCGAACGCATAATGGATTCGGAGCAGGCGACATGGCCTTGATGCCCGTGGATGAGGCGCTTGCGCTTGTGGTGGCGGGCATCGCTGCGCTGCCGGTCGAGAGCGTGAGCGTGGCCGAGGCCACCGGCCGGGTGCTTGCAAGCGATCTCTGGGCGTTGCGCAGCCAGCCGGCGGCCGACATGTCGGCCATGGACGGATACGCAGTTTCCAGCGCCGACATCGCAGAGGTCCCGGCCACGCTGCGGGTCATCGGCGAATCCGCCGCCGGCCGTCCTTTTGCCGGCACGATCGCGCCGGGCGAGACGGTGCGGATCTTCACCGGGGCCTTGCTACCGCACGGTGCCGACACGGTGGTGATCCAGGAGAACATCACCCGCGACGGCGCAACCATCACCACGACCGTGCATACCGCCCCGCTGCGCAATGTGCGCAAGGCCGGTTTCGACTTCCCGGCCGGCGGCCTCATCCTACGGGCAGGGCATCGCCTCACCGACCGCGACGTGATGCTGGCCGCTGCCGCAAATCATGCGCGCCTTGATGTTCGCGCCCGGCCGAAGGTGGGCATTCTGCAGACCGGCGACGAACTGGTGCGGCCCGGCTCGGGAACCGGCGCGCTCTCGGAGGTGGTGGTCTCGAACGTGTACGGGCTCGCCGCACTTGCGCGCGCCTGCGGCGCGGAGCCGGTGGATCTCGGCCTGGTGGGTGATTCCCTGGAGGCCACCCGCGCCGCCATCCGGGCTGCGGCCGAATCGGGGGTCGACGTGCTGGTGACCTCGGGCGGCGCCTCGGTGGGCGAACACGACCTGATCGCGCCCGCGCTGCGGGACGAAGGGGTCGCCCTCACCATTCACAGAATCGCGCTGCGGCCGGGAAAGCCGCTGATGTTCGGCGCGCGCGGCGCGATGCAAGTGCTCGGGCTGCCGGGCAATCCGGTCTCCGCCTATGTCTGCGCGGTGCTGTTCCTCACCACCTTGCTGAACGCCCTGCAGGGCGCCTCCAGGCTGGCACCGGAGCCCCGGCCGGCACGGCTCGGCGCGCCCACCCGGGCGAACGATTCCCGCATCGATTACATGCGCGCTACCCTCTCCCATGCCGAGGACGGCGCCGTGTGCGCTACCCCTCTGCCGATCCAGGACAGCTCGATGCTCTCGACCCTCGCCGCGGCCGATTGCCTGCTGATCCGCCCCGCCTTTGCCCCTCCGGGCGCGGTGGGCGACCCCTGCATGATCCTCCCGTTTCCCTCCTGAAATACCGTTTACGAGATGTTCACCCTTGCGGAACACAAAAGGAACAGCTAATGCTTGTTCATGATTTGTTTCGTTTTCTGTGATGTCTCTCGGGCATCGCTTGAAAAGCGGAAATTGGGATGGGGGCGGACGAGGCCATGCTGACGCGCAAGCAATACGACCTTTTGCGTTTCATCCATGAGCGCTTGAAAGAGACCGGCGTTCCTCCCTCTTTCGACGAGATGAAGGAAGCGCTGGATCTTCGCTCCAAGTCCGGCATTCATCGCCTGATCACGGCGCTGGAAGAGCGTGGCTTCATCCGCCGCCTGCCAAATCGCGCCCGTGCCTTGGAAGTGGTGCGCCTGCCCGACAGCGCGGCGCCTGGCCTTGCGGCCAGTCGCTCCTCCGGCGGCGGGCGTGGCTTCTCCCCGAGCGTGATCGAGGGCAGCCTTGGACGGGTCCGCCCACCGATGGAAGACGAGGATGCCTCGCCCACGGTCACCGTGCCGGTTATGGGCCGCATCGCCGCCGGCTCGCCGATCTCGGCCATACAGACGCGCAGCCATACCTTGAACGTGCCGCCGGAAATGCTTGGCTCGGGCGAGCATTTCGCCCTTGAAGTGCGCGGCGACAGCATGATCGAAGCCGGCATCCTCGATGGCGACACGGTGCTGATCCGCAAATGCGATACGGCTGAGACCGGCGATATCATCGTCGCTTTGGTGGACGACGAGGAAGCCACCTTGAAGCGCCTGCGCAAAAAGGGCGCCTCCATCGCCCTCGAAGCTGCCAACCCGGCTTATGAGACGCGGATCTTCGGTCCCGACCGGGTGCGCGTCCAAGGCCGGCTCGTGGGATTGATGCGCCGTTATTGAGATCTTCTCGGGCGGCCATCCCTGCCCGCCAGATGTTTTAATCCCTTGAGCTTCGCGCGCTCCCCTCTCTCCCGAATGCGACGGCTGAACTAGCGCAAGGCATCCTCCTGCGCCTGCGAGGCGGAGTTCGATGCCGTCGACGGCTCTGCCATAGGCGGCAACAGTGGCATCCAGGGCCTCTGTCGCTGGGGCGTGCGGGCTGGCGCGACGCGCCAAAGCTCCTCGGGGCGCATGGCGCCGGCGACGTGGAACAGCGCGAGGGTCCCGGTGCGCGCCATGTCTGTCGGTGTGACCACCTGCGCCGGGCATTTGATGGGGGCGGGATTGGGGCTCACCACCAGAACCGCATTCAGGCAATCGGCTTCCAGCCCCTCCGGGCGACGCGAAACAGCGACGATGCCGCCGGACGTGCGGGCCGTGCATCCCATCCGGTCGCAAAGGAAGGCGTCGGCGAGGCCCGGGGATTGCGGGCTGCGTGCATCGCTCTCGCGGCTCAGCCATTGCTCCGCCACCATCTTGTTCGCGGACGCCCCGAGGATCGAGAGCGTCCCGTCCGCGATACGCACCGCCACCGTCCGCCCATCGGGCGCGATGAGAATATCGGGGCGCAGCGGGGCGCCGCCGAGCAAGAAGGCCGCGGCGGCGGGAAGCAATGCAATCGCCGCCAGCCGGGTGCGCATGAGGCACAGGCACAACAGGGCAAGGCTCAGGACAAGGACCGCCACCGGGTTGAACCAATCGGTCCTCAGGCCCGCGCCGGGCAGCGCAGCGACCCGGTCGGAGACCGCGACCATGATGTCGATGCCGACGCCCATCACCGGCCACGCCAGGGAATCCCAGCCGAACGGCAGCAGCAGAACCCCGAGCAGGCCGAACGGCATCACGAGAAAGCTCACCGCCGGCATGGCCGCGAGATTGGAGAGAAGGCCATAGGCGCCGACCCGGTGGAAATGCAGCGCCCCATAAGGCGCCGTCGCAAGCCCCGCCACCAGCGAGGTCAGCGCCAGGGTGCCGACGAACAGCGCGGCTTTCAGCGCGGCGCGTCCCGCCAAGCCGTGCGCCGCCCAACCGAGCCGCAGCGGGCGCAGGCGTTCGAACGCGGCGATAAGCGCCAGTGTCGCCGCGAACGACATCTGCATGCCGGGATCGAGCACCGAGACCGGGGCGATCGCCAGCACCAGCACCGCCGCCACCGCGACGCTGCGCAAGGTCAAAGCGGCCCGCCCCACCATCACCCCCAGCAGCACCAGCCCCAGCATGAGAAACGAGCGCTGCGCTGCGACGTCGTTTCCCGACAGCACGAGATAGGCCGCGCTCCCGAGCAGCGCGCATCCCGCCGCCAGGGATTTCACCGGTGCTCCCAGCGACAGCGGTGGAAATAGTGCGAGCACGCCGCGCACCAGCGCAAACAGCGTGCCCGCCACCAGCGCCATGTGCAGGCCGGAGATGGACAGCACATGGGTGAGGCCCGACAGGCGCATGCTCTCCTCGACCGCCGGGGTGATCGAGGAGCGGTCTCCGGTCACCAAGGCGACCGCGATGTCGGCGGCGGAGCCGCGCAGCACGCGACGGATCTTCTCGGCGAGCGCTACACGCACCCCATGAACGGTTGCGGCGATCTGCACGCTGAAGGGCGGCGCGGTGGCAAGTGCGATCGGCTTCGGCGGACCCAAGGAGAAGCCGACCGCATCGATGCCGGCGAACCAGGGCGCGCGGCCGAAATCATGGGCGCCCGGCATCGCCGGCCCGAGCGGCGGCAGCAGGCGGGCGGGCAGGCTCAGGCTCGCCCCCACCTGCGGCGCCGAGCCGCGCGGCAGCGACAGGCGCACCCGCTCGGGCTTCACATCGAGCCCCTTGGCCTTGGCGGTCTCGACCCGTAGGATGATGCGGTCGGCGCTCGCCCGCTTCTCCAGATGCTCCACATAGCCTGTCAGCTGAACGGTGCCGGCCGGCGGGATGAGGACCGGGCGGGCGATGCGGGCGGTCTGCAGGCAGGCCATCGTGAAGCCGCAACTGAGTGCGAGCACCGCGCTCAGCGCGGCGAACGAGAACGCCCGTGCGCGCGCCGCGATGGTTGCCGCCAGCAGTGCCGCCGTCAGCACGAGGCTGGCGACAAGCGAGGGCTCCTGGTCCGCGCCGAAATAAAGCAGGATCCCGGCCGCGAACAGCACCGGCAGCCACAGCACCAGGCGGCCCGCCTCCGCCTCCGCCATAAGGTCGGCGATGAGGGCGGCGCCGAACCGCGCGCGCAGGTCCGCGAGGAACATGGTCGCGCGCAGCCTTGGCACCGCGCGGCCGGTCCACGCAAGCGCGCGCGCCGCGCCCTTCGCGGCGCGCGGCGGGTCTTCATCGCCGGTGTGTGATGTCCTTGCCATGCCCCCGCGTTCCCCAACGCGCCGGCCTATGCTACACGGGCGCCGCCCGCGCGCCACATGCCGCCGGTCCATACGGCACCTCCGGCGGCGCGCCGCCCCGCTCCAGACCCCCTTTTCGGCGGACCTTCATGTCAGAGATCGTTACGCGCTTTGCTCCCTCCCCCACGGGCTTCCTGCACATCGGCGGCGCCCGTACCGCGCTGTTCAACTGGCTCTATGCCCGCGCCAAGGGCGGCAAGATGCTGCTGCGCATCGAGGACACCGACCGCCAGCGCTCCACCAAGGAAGCCATCGACGCGATCCTCGACGGCTTGAGCTGGCTCGGCATCGAATGGGACGGCGACACGGTCTATCAATTCTCCCGCGTCGCCCGGCATCAGCAGGCGGTCGCGGACATGCTGGCGCTGGGCAATGCCTATCCTTGCTATGCCACGGCCGAAGAGCTGGAGGAGATGCGCGAGACCGCCCGCAAGGAAGGCCGTCCGCCGCGCTATGACGGCCGCTGGCGGGATCGCGATCCCGCCGAGGCCCCCGCCGACCGCAAGCCGGTGATCCGCCTGCGCGCCCCGCAGGAGGGCGAGACCGTGATTCACGATCTGGTGCAGGGCACCGTCACCTTCCCGAACAAGGATCTGGACGATCTGGTCCTGCTGCGCTCCGACGGCACGCCCACTTACATGCTCGCCGTGGTGGTGGACGATCACGACATGGCCGTCACTCACATCATCCGCGGCGACGACCATCTGACCAATGCCGCACGCCAGACCCAGATCTATCGCGCCCTCGGCTGGGACGTGCCGCAGATGGCCCATATCCCGCTGATCCACGGGCCGGATGGCGCCAAGCTCTCCAAGCGCCATGGCGCGCTCGGCGTCGATGCCTATCGCGCCATGGGTTATCTGCCCGCCGCCCTGCGCAATTATCTGGTGCGCCTCGGCTGGAGCCACGGCGACCAGGAAATGTTCTCCACCGAGGAAATGATTGCGCTGTTCGATCTCGACCATGTGGGCCGCTCGGCCGCGCGGTTCGATTTCCAGAAGCTGGAGAACATCAACGGCCATTACATCCGGGCCAGCACTGACGATGAGCTGTTCGACGCCGTGATCGCCCTCATCCCCTATCTGCCCGACGGCGCCGAGCGGCTGGCGAAGCTGACGGAGGACCACAAGGCGCAATTGCGCGCCGCCATGCCCGGCCTGAAGGAGCGGGCAAAAACACTGGTGGAGCTGCTGGACAATGCCGGCTTCATCTTCGCCGAACGCCCCTTGCCGCTGGAGGAGAAGGCCAGCGCGCTTCTTAGCGACGAGGCGCGGGCCCATCTCGGCGCGCTGCTGCCGGCTTTGGCGGCGGCGGAATGGACCGTGCCGGCCACCGAGGCCGTGGTGCGCGATTATGCGGCGGCGGCGGGCATCAAGCTCGGCGCCGTGGCCCAGCCTCTGCGCGCCGCCCTCACGGGGCGCACCACCTCGCCCCCCATCTTCGATGTTCTCGCGGTGCTGGGGCGCGAAGAGAGCCTCGCGCGGCTCCAGGATCAGGCCACGTGATCGGCCCGTTTCCGCGCAAGCCGCCCGCCGAGGCAAGCGCTGCACCTGAAGTGCATCTCGACCTCAAGGGGCTCAAATGCCCCTTGCCGGCGCTGCGCACCCGCAAGGCGCTGGCGGCGTTGGCGCCGGGCGCACGGCTGGTAGTGACCTGCACCGATCCCATGTCCGTCATCGACATTCCCCATATCGCGCAGCAGACCGGCGATATCTTCGAGGGCCGGACGGTGGAAGCCGGCATCCTCGAGTTCCGCATGCGCAAGGCGGCGAAATAGCCGCGCTCAGCCGCGCTCAGCCCGCCCTCAACGCGCTTTCCACCAGCCGCACCCAATAGGAAGCGCCGAAGGGGATCGCAGCATCGGCGAAATCATAGGCCGGATGGTGCAGCCCGGCGCTCGGGCCGTTGCCAATGAAAATATAGGCGCCTGGGCGCGCTTCCAGCATATAGGCGAAGTCCTCCGCCGCCATCAGCGGCGGGGCGGCCCCGTTCACCTGCGGCGCGCCGGCCACCTCTTCCGCCACGCGCTGGGCGAAAGCGGTCTGGGCGGGATGGTTGATGGTGACGGGATAGCCCTCCACGAAATGCACCTCGGCCTTGGCGCCGAACGCGCTCGCGACGCCCTCGGCGATCTGCTTCACCCGTTCGCGCAATTGCAGCCGCACCGCCGGCGAGAGGCTGCGCAGCGTGCCGGTGAGTTTCGCGCTTGGCGGCAGCACATTGTCCGCATCGCCCGCATGGAACATGGCGATGGAGACCACGCCGGACTCCAGCGGATCCAGATTGCGCGCCACGACCTGCTGCAGCGCGGTCACGATGGAGGCACCGGTCAGCACCACGTCGACGCCTTCGTGGGGCTTCGCGGCATGGCTGCCCTTGCCCTCGACAATGATTTCAACGTGGTCGGCGGAGGCCATGATCGCCCCTTCGCGCATGCCGAAGCAGCCCACCGGCAGGCCCGGCAGATTGTGCATGCCATAGACCTCGTCGATGCCGAACCGCTCCATCAGCCCGTCCTGAACCATGGCGCGGCCCCCCGCGCCACCTTCCTCCGCCGGCTGGAACACCATGATGGCGGTGCCGGCGAAGCTTCGGGTCTCGGCAAGATGACGCGCCGCGCCGAGCAGCATGGCGGTGTGGCCATCGTGGCCGCAGGCATGCATCTTCCCGGGCGCCTGCGAGACATAGGCAACGCCGGTCCGCTCCAGGATCGGCAGGGCATCCATGTCCGCCCGCAGCGCGATGGTGCGGCCGGCGCCGCTGTTTCCGCGGATCACCCCGACAACGCCCGTCCGGCCGATTCCGGCCACCACCTCGTCGCAACCGAAGGCACGCAACTGCTCAGCCACGAATGCCGATGTGACGGGCAGATCGTATTGCAGCTCCGGCGTCTGGTGGAGCTGCCGGCGCCAGGCAGTGATTTCATCGGCCGCATCCGCGAGCCGGTTGATGACGGGCATGAAGGGCCTCCCTCTCAGCCGGATGGTGCGCGCGGGCGGGGGATGTGGTCAATGGCGTGGGTGGCGGTAATAAGGCGCACTGCAGCAAAACCGTGGCGAGTCGTCGCCGCAGCACACAGGCAGTTTCCCTTAGCCACCTTGACCCTGCGGCCCGCGCAGCCTAACACCCATGCCCAGTGAGCCCGTAGCTCAGCCGGTAGAGCACGTGACTTTTAATCATGGGGTCTCGGGTTCGAATCCCGACGGGCTCACCACCATCTCAAAATCATTGTCGTCGGATATGCAGCCGGCGGTTTCGCGCCGTCGGTGCAGAGGCATTCGGCCGGCCCTTCGCTCACGTTGTCGCAGCGAACGCCGATGCTTATGTTCAGCGAACACGTAACCGTCACATCGGCGACCAGAGGGCCGAAAAGGATACCGCCATGCCGCGCGTCCGGCACTACAGGCTTGATTGCAGCCCCGGCTGCGCCGTGGAAGCGACGCTTAGCCTGATCGACGGCAAGTGGAAGGGTGTGATCCTCCACCACCTCCTCGAGGGAACGCTGCGCTTCAGCGAGCTGCGCCGCCGCCTGCCGAGCGTGACCCAGCGCATGCTCACCAATCAGTTGCGGGAGCTGGAGGCGGACGGGCTGATCACGCGGCGTGTGTTCGCGCAGGTTCCGCCCAAGGTGGAATACAGCGTCTCCGAGCGCGGGCGGAGCCTGGCACCGGTGATCGCCGCCCTCAAGGCCTGGGGCGACGAGAACGTCATCCTGCCGTCCCGACTTGCAACCGAGGCGGACGAGGCGGCCTGAAACGCGCCGTCGCCCTCGGCTGGGGCGGCCTACGCGACGAGGATTTCCATCCGGTCGCGGCCGCCGTTCTTGGCGCGATAGAGCGCCTCGTCGGCATGGCGCATGAAATCGAAAACGTGCAGCCGCGCGGCATTCCGCGCCGTGCAGATTCCGATGCTCGCGGTCACCTGTTTCAGAAACGGGTGGAATTGCTCCCAGGGTTCTAGCGCCATGGCTGCACGGACCCGGCAACCAACCTCGACCGCGCCTTCTTCGCCGGTATTCGACAGCAGGATCGCGAATTCCTCGCCGCCGAAGCGTGCCGCGACATCCGCGGATCGGCGCACGGCCTCCTGGACGAGACTGGCGGTGCGCCGCAGGCAATTGTCGCCGACCACGTGGCCGAAGCGGTCATTCACCGATTTAAAGTGATCGATGTCCACCAGCAGCAGGGAAATGGTGGCATTGTCGCGGCTGCATCTGCGCCATTCCTCATCGAGCGCGGCATCGAAACGCCGCCGGTTCGCCAGTCCGGTCAGCCCGTCGGTCGTGGCCATCGCCGCGAGGTCGGCAAGGGCGCGCTTGAGCACCGTAATGTCAGAATGGGTGAAATAACCGATCCCGCTGGCCGTGCGGCGCGCGATGACCCGCCTCCAGCGGCCACCGGGCAGTTCGACCTCGAACGGCGTGCCGGCGAACAGCATGTTGTCCAACATCGACTGCTCCACGGCGCGCTCCGTGAAGCCGGCCTTTTCCCAAGCCTGCCGCACCACTTCAACGAGGGTCGATCCAACCACCGAGACGCCGTCCTCCAGGTCATAAAGCGACCGGAACTCCTTGTTGGTGGCGACGATCTTGTCGTTCTGGTCCAGAACCATCGCGCCGTCGGCGATATAGTCCAGCAAGTCGATCGGAAACTCGTTCCATGCGGTCGGCTCGGGCGTGTCGTGATCTTCCGACAATTGATGCCAGATGCGAATCCTCTGGCCATCATGGGTCGGTTGCGAGGCGACGCGAAGCCGCCGGCCGAGGTGGGTGAATATGAAAGGGCGCGTCTGGGTCCGATGACGGCTCACCCCTTCGTCAATATAACGCTCGATGAACGGAAGCTCTTCTTCGGTCAACCGGCCGGTGTAAAAGCGTCGCAGGTTTTCGCGATAGGGTTCACCAGTGTAGACATGAGACGCATGCTCCGGGAAAAATCGGATAAATGCTGAGTTCCAAAGAATCGTACGATCTTCGGCATCAAAAAGACAAAAAGCAATGTCTATACTGTCAAGAAGAGATGATATTAAGAGATAAGTATTTTGATCCGACACGAAATTCCTCGGACGATAGACAACGTAAGCAATATTAGGTCACACCAAACCAGAATAACAAGAATTTCCTTCAGCGGTATTTAAGTAGTCACGGACATCGCGATGCCGGGACGGATTATCGATTACGGCCTTCCCCAAACCGGGCATTTCCGTCGGGCTGTCATGGCAAGGGGGAGGCAACGCGAGGAGGCACGGTCGATGCACCTGCCGCTGCACCACCGCAGCCCGTCACAATACGCAGCGCGATGCCGCCGTCAGGCCATTGGGGGCGCCCCATTCATTGCTCGGCAGACCAGAAAAAGCGCCTTCGAACACCTGCCGCTTGAGGGTGAAGCGCACCGGCTTTCCGTCCGCGTCGAAGTCTACGATCCAGAAATAATCATAGGTCGCGAAAGGCCAGCTCGCCGGCACCTCCGGGAGCGTACCGAGCTTCAGCAACTGGCGCAGCGTGACAGCCGCGCCGGGATTGGCGGCTTCAAGTTCGGCATCGGCAATATGGTCGTGCTCCCACACCATGACGACGGTCTTGCCGCTCCAGCGCGGATCGGAGAGCACGTCATCCACCGCCTGTTGGGTGCGACTCGTGACCAGCCGCGTGAAATCCATCTTGCGCTCGGCCTTTGCCGAGTCGCTCACGGCCCTCTTCGGCTTGGGTTGCGCCGGTGGGGAGGCGCTGGCCGATGGCGCGCCGGGCGCTGGCGCCTTGCGCACCTTCCCGCGCGGACCTGCGGATGCGCTCGGCAAGGCGGTATACATAACCACCGGCTGGGCCCAGGTGGCAGCGGCGGGCGCGGCGAGTTCCATCGTGTGAAGCGTCACGGCGAAGAAGGCGGCCGGACCCTCGCCGGACGCGAACAGGGAGTTTGCAGCGCCCTTGCCGAGATATTGAGCCGCAAGCGCCCGCGCCCTTTCATTGCCGACCGAACAGAGGCGATAGGCATCCTGCTTCTCCCCGTGCCGCAGGATGATGATGCGGGCGGGCGCAGCATCCGCGGGTGGGGCCGTGAAAAAAGCCGCTGCCGTGACGCCGAAAACAAGAAGGCTGCGAAAAACCAGGCGCGAGAAGCAAAAAGCGGGCATGAATCGACCCTCAAGGCGGTGCGGGGTGACCTTACCAAAAGTCCGACGGAGCGCCATGCCGATGCGGTCGCTTGCCAATGTCCGCGCCCTCGCCTATGCGGAGCGACGCCATTGTCGGGGGTTTCCATGCAGAAGGTCTGGTCTTGGGTCGGAGGCGTCACCCTCTGCACGCTCGGCGTCGCGCTGGTCGCGGCGGTAGCTGATCGCGCCGTCGCTCAAAGCTCCAACCCGCCGCACATCACCATCCAACCCCACAATCCCAATGTGATCCACCTGCCTGTGATCCCACAGGGCAGCTATCTCGATCCCGGCCCGGGCGCGCCGATCCGTCCTGACGTCAGCTCTGGCGACGGTCGCAATGAGGATTATGTCTTCCCGCCGAATCTCGACGGCTATATGGGCTCCTCGCCTCCTGGCGATCCCACCGACAATGGTCAGTGGAGCCCGCTGCCCGGCGATACCCCGAGCTTCTGAGCGCCGGGCCACCCCTCAGCGCGTCGACGCGCGGGACCGCGCGCCTGGGCCACCCTCCAGGCAGCACGCCGACGCTGCCACCGCTCCGGGGCACACCACCAAACGCAAGGCATAAAAAAACGGCGGGGCAAAACCCCGCCGTTCTTCTTTTCGATCCCGCAAACGCGGAAAAGATCAGCGCTTCGAGAACTGGAAGCTGCGGCGAGCCTTGGCGCGGCCGTACTTCTTGCGCTCGACCACGCGGCTGTCGCGGGTCAGGAAGCCGCCCTTCTTGAGCGGGCCGCGCAGTTCCGGCTCGTAATAGGTGAGCGCGCGGGAAATGCCGTGGCGCAGCGCGCCGGCCTGGCCGGAGAGGCCGCCGCCGGAAACCGTGCACACCACATCATACTGCTCTTCGCGGGCCGCAGCCTGGAACGGCTGGTTGATCATCAGGCGCAGAACGGGACGGGCGAAATAGGTCACCACGTCGCGGTCGTTCACCATGATCTTGCCGGTGCCGGGGCGAATCCAGACGCGGGCGACCGCGTCCTTGCGCTTGCCGGTGGCATAGGCGCGGCCGAACTTGTCCAGCTTCTGGACATGGACCGGCGCCTCTTCGATGACACCCTGGCGGGAATCGAGCGCGTCGAGGGACTGAAGAACCTCAGCCATGATCAGTTCCCCACATTCTTGCGGTTGAGAGCGGCCACGTCGAGGGCGACCGGCTGCTGCGCTTCATGCGGATGAGAAGCGCCCTTGTAGACGCGCAGATTGCCCATGATCTTGCGGCCAAGCGGGCCGCGGGCGAGCATGCGCTCCACGGCCTTCTCGATGACGCGCTCAGGGAAGCGGCCTTCCAGCAGGAACTTGGCGGTGCGCTCCTTGATGCCACCGGGGAAGCCGGTGTGGTGGTAATAGACCTTCTGCTCGCGCTTGCGGCCGGTCAGCACCACCTTCTCGGCGTTCACTACGACGACATTGTCGCCGCAGTCCACGTGCGGGGTGTACAGCGGCAAGTGCTTGCCCTTCAGGCGCATGGCGATGATCGTGGCGAGACGGCCCACAACGAGGCCGGTCGCGTCGATCACCACCCATTTCTTTTCGATTTCGGCAGGCTTGGCCGAATACGTCTTCATGGATTGGTTTCCGAATGAGAAAGCTGGGCCCCGCGACAGATCGCACGGCTCCGGCAATGACGGGGCTTGTAACCCAGCCCTCCCGACACGTCAACGCGCCAAGGCCGTAAATTTTCCATATATTTCAGCGGCTTAGTAAAATGGTGCAATAACACCATCGTTCAAGCCACTTTTCCCGCATGTTAAACCCCCGTCTGCGCCGCTATCGGGCTGCGCGGCCGAGACGTTCCATCTCCCGCAACCAACCCGCCCGCTGTTCCGCGCCCGCTGCCTCGACCATGCCGAACAGGCTGTGGCGCACCGGGGAAATACCGACGAAATCGAGGATGTTGCGTTCCAATCCCAGCACGCCGTGGGCAAAGAAATACCAGCGATACATCAGGGACGGCATGCCCATGGTCACGATCACCCGCGCCGAGCGCCCGCCGAGCAGCTTTTGCGGAAATCCTGGCCCCGCCTGCACGAAGGCGAAGCCCGGTCGCATCAATTGCTCCAGAAACCCCTTGAGCAATGCCGGCATGGTCCCGAGCCAGAGCGGAAACAGCAGCACAACGTGGTGGGCTTCCAGCAAGGCGTCACGCGCCGGGAGCAGGTCGTGGGGCATGGAGCCTGTCTCGAAATCCGCCTGTGTCCGCATCAGGGGAAAATCGAGCGAGGCAACCTCCACCCGCGACACGCTGTGGCCGGCCGCCAGCGCCCCGCGCGCATAGGCCTCCGCGAGCGCATGGCACAAATGGCTGCCGTGCGGATCGGGATGGCCCTGGATGATGAGGATGGATCTTCGCATGTCGCCCCCTCTCTCGCATCCTGAGGTGCGGACATGGGGGGCGCATTGATCCTGATCAGGCCTCCTGCCCTTAAGTCAGCGAGCAGGGATCGAATAGGTGGCGACGCAATGGGCGACCAGATCCGCGCTGCCCGGGCTGTGCAGCGCCACGTCGCCGACCGCAAGGCGCTTGCCGAGCTTGATGATCCGCGCATCGGCAAGGATCGGGCCCGGCGCCGGCTTGCGCAGGAAATTGATCGAGAGATTGGTGGTCACGGCCAGCGCGACCGGGCCAATCTGCGCCAGCAGCGCCGCATAGACCGCCACATCCGAGAGCGCCATCAATGAGGGGCCGGAGACCGTGCCGCCGGGCCGCAGATGATCGTCACCGGCATCAAGCTGCACCGTGGCCGTCATGGGGCCGGTGGAGATCACCTTGTGCGCCTTGCCCGGGCCGAAAGCCTGGGGGAATTCCTCGTGCAGGAAAGCCTCCAGCGCCTCCGGCGACATCAGCACCGCGCCGTCCCCCATTGCGTCCTCCTGCATCTCGCTTCGCTGTTTGAGTTTGCATAGAGTAGCCGGGCACAAGATCAAAGCGCGGCCGACCGCGCGAGGGAGTTGCCCATGTCTTCAGCCGCATCCCCTGCTGCTGCGCCCGCCCACGCCGCCGAGCCCATTGTCCTGCGCAGCGACGCCGATGGCGTCGCGCTGGTGACGCTGAACCGCCCGGCAAGCCGCAACAGCCTTTCCGAATCGATGATGGCGGCGCTCTCCGAAGTGCTCACGGACATCTCGATCGATCCGGGCGTGCGCGCGGTGGTGCTCACCGCCAACGGCCCGGTGTTCTCGGCCGGTCATGATCTGAAGGAAATCCAGTCCCATCGCGGGGACGAGGATCGCGGCCGGCGTTATTTCGACCAGGTGCTGCGCCGCTGCGCGGCCTTGATGACCGCAATCGTCCGTCTTCCCCAGCCGGTGATCGCTGGCGTGGATGGCATGGCCACCGCCGCCGGCTGTCAGCTTGTGGCAAGCTGCGACCTTGCGGTTGCGGGAGCGAAAGCGCGGTTCTGCACGCCCGGCGTGAACATTGGTCTGTTCTGCCACACACCCATGGTGGCGCTCTCGCGCGCCGTCTCGCGTAAGCACGCCTTGGAAATGCTGCTGCTGGGGGAATGGGTGGAGGCGGACGAAGCGCACCGCATGGGTCTCGTGAACCGCGTGGTGGCCGATGGCACGGCGGTTGCGGCCGCGCGCGAGCTGGCGCTGCGGATCGCGGCGAAATCGCAGGTGCCGGTCAAGCTGGGCAAGGCAGCCTTCTACGCCCAGGCCGAGATGACGCTCGACAACGCCTATGCCTTCGCCTCGCAGGTCATGACGACCAACATGCTGGCGCGCGACGCCGACGAAGGCATCTCAGCCGTCATTGAGAAGCGCGCGCCGCACTGGGAAGACCGCTAAGCGCGAAAGGTCCGCCGGTCTTTACGTTCCCTAAACCATAAAGGGCTTTCCTAGTGTCCTGGTCGGCGTTGTGCCGGCGGCGAAGGAAGGCTCCATGACCGAAAGCCTCGGCCGCGAGACGATCCTCGAATGCGATGCCGAAGGGCAGCGGGTTCGCGTGCGGCGCGTCCGAACGTTCGCCGCCCTGGCCCTGCTGATCGCCGCGGCGCTGCTGCTTCTGCCGCTGCGCTATACCGCCGTCGCCACGCTCTCCTTCGATGTGGCCTCCCAGCCTCCCGCCGCCAGCGTGCGGGGTGTGGCGCAGGTGCTCGGCTCGCGCGAGATGGCGCAGGACGTGTTCAAGCGCCTCGGCGCGCAGGATCAGTCCGCCCTTGCGGGCCTCGACCGGTTCATGGCCACGCCGCGCTGGCTGGCGCCGGATCTGCCCCGCACGCTCGACGATGCCGCAGGCGCGGCGCTGGTTTCGGGCCTTACCGTCAATCCCCGCTTCGGTGGCCGGGTGCTCGACCTTGCGTTCACGGCAACCAGCCCGGGCCTCGCATCGCGCGTCGTCCAGACCTATGCCGATGCATTCGTTCATCTCGATGCCGAGGTGCGCGCGGATCTGGAGACCGGAACAACCGCGCCGCCGATGCGCATCGCCACCGAGGCCTCAGCCCCGGCCGCACCCGATGTGCCAAACCCTCTGCGGCTCGCCCTGCTCGTTTCGGCCGCGCTTGCCCTGGGCTTCATCGCCGCGCGGATCGGCCGTGTTCCCCACGACCGGCCGCAGACTCTGGACCGCACCGAACTGCCGGTCCAACTCACTGACGGGCGCAGCGTCACCTGGATGGATGCGGGCGGCGGACGCGGTCTGACGCAGGATGAGGCCCTCGCCCGTCTGCTCCAGATCCTGGAGGACCTGTGTGCGCAACCTTCGCAGGCCGGGCAACTCGTGGTGCTGACCGCCGACACCTCCCACACCCGGTCCGCCCGCTGCGCGATCGACCTTGCCCGCGCCCTTGCCATGGGCGATACGCGCGTCGCGCTTGTGGCTCTGGATGGGGATGCCGGCGACCTCGCCGGCCTGGTGTCCGACCCTTGGGCCGCGGGGGTCACGGAAATGCTGTTCGGTGTGGCCGGCTTCGGCGAGACGATCCATCGCGATCAGATCTCCCGCGCCCATATCATACCGCCTGGACGCGGCGCTCGCGGCGGCGACAGCGTCGCCACCGCCGACCGGCTCGCCCTGATTCTGCATGCACTCAGCCAGACCTATGACTGTGTCATCGTCGCAGCGCCCCCCGCACCGCATCTCACTGAGGCGTTCGCGCTGGCCGCCCAGCATCCGCTCCTTGTGTGCATCGAGGACATGGACGCCCCGCAGGGCTCCGCAGCGGAAGCTTATTCCGCACTCGCCTCGACCGGCTTCAACGCCGTGGTGATGCTGCGTCTAGCCGGCACCGAACCGGTGCCGCTGGCACCGGCCGTGGAGGATCTTGCCCCACCCGTTCCGGTTCGCCTAGCCGCCCGCCGGCTGGCACCAGCGGCCTGACTCCTCCCAACGGCTCATGTGACACATCCACTAGCGCCGATTGAAATTAACCATAAAAATCAAAATATTATACCGATCTTCTGAGGTTATAAATTACGCGAATCTCGATCATCGGCTGGGCTCGCGCGGCTTATCAGGGCGCTCCATCCAGCGGATCAGGAATGCCGCCGGCACAACCCACAACGATCCCAGGAGCACATAGGAGACGGTCTGCCAGAGCCACGGCAGCTCTGTCACGCGCCCCTGGGCGATCGCCATTGCCGCCAGTGCCCACACCACCACCAGGATCAGCATCAGCACCGTGCCGATGAGTTTGCGCAATCGCATGGGCATCGCGCCCTCCTCTTTTAAGCTCGCGCGGCTGACTTTCCCCTGCCGTCCCGGCAGCGACGCCGCGTCGTCTTGCATGCCGTTGAGCCGCTGTATATCGGATCGCCTGGGAGGGCCATATTCTGGAGCACACGCAGATGCCGCAGGGTCGCAGCGCGATCACCGCCGCCAGCGCAGGGGCAGGCGCAGGCGGGCGATATAAGGCCGTTCGCCTTTGGCTATATGCGGTTGCGGCCTTGATCGTCGTCATGATCGTGGTGGGCGGCGCGACCCGCCTCACGGAATCCGGCCTTTCCATCACCGAATGGAAGCCCGTTACCGGCGCCCTGCCCCCGCTCTCGCAGGCCGACTGGCAGGCGGAATTCGAGAAATACAAGACGATTCCGCAGTACGAGATCCTCAACAAGGGCATGGGGCTTGAGGGGTTCAAGCGCATCTTCTGGTGGGAATGGGGCCATCGCCTCCTGGGCCGGCTGATCGGCTTCGCATTCCTGCTGCCGTTCCTCTATTTCGCCATTCGCGGCGTGCTGCGCGGCCCGCTGCTGGTCAAATGCCTCGGTCTGTTCGTGCTCGGCGGCCTGCAGGGCGCGGTCGGCTGGTGGATGGTGGCGTCGGGCCTTGCTGCACGCACCTCCGTCAGCCAGTACCGGCTGGCGGTACATCTGACCCTCGCGTGCATCATCCTCGCCGCCATCGTCGCGGTCGGCCGCAGCCTCACCGCCGCGCGCCAGGAGAAGGTGCCGGGGTCCCTGCGTGCCGGCGCCGTCGCGCTGGTCGGCCTCGTGCTGCTGCAGATTTTCGCTGGCGGCCTGGTGGCCGGGCTGGATGCCGGCATGACCTTCAACACCTGGCCATTGATCGACGGACGTTTCATTCCCGCCGCCGCCCAATTGGGCGTGCTCGATCCCGCCTGGCGGAACCTGTTCGAGAATGTCCTGACCGTCCAGTTCGTCCACCGCATGATCGCCTACACGATATTCGCAGCGGCTTTCCTGCACGCCATGAATGCACGCCGCACCGGGGGATGGGTGGCGCGGGAAGCCTGGGGCGTGTTCGCTCTCGTCTGTTGCCAGGCGCTGCTCGGCATCCTCACGCTGGTGTTCGTGGTGCCGATGGATATCGCGCTGACCCACCAGTTCGGGGCGGCCGTGGTGCTGATCGCGGCAACGCTGCATGCGAGCGACCTTGCGCGCAGCGGGCACCTCGCCGTCTCGGCCGGTGTTCCCGCCCGGCCCGTGCGGGCCTGAACCTCAGCGCAGCGCGATCGCCACCAGCGGGCCGAGCAGCAGGTTCACGAAGCCAGCAAGGATCATCACAAGTCCGGCGATGGAGCCTTCCTCGCGGCCGATCTGATGCGCCTTGGCGACGCCCGCGCCATGGGCCCCCATGCCGAACAAGGCGCCCCGCGCCAGGGAGGAGCGCAGCGGCAGCCATTTCATCATCGCCTCGCCCATGGCCGCGCCGCAAATGCCTGTGATCACCACGAACATGGCGGTCAGATCCGGAATGCCGCCGATCTCACCTGACATGTTCATGGCGAACGGGGTCGTGGTGGAACGGGGCATCAGGCTGCGGCCGAGCACATCGGGCAGACCCAGCAAACTCGCCAGCCCCCAGGCGGAAACCAAGGCGACGGTGCTGCCGGCAATCACCCCGACCAACAGAACCGGCCAATGGCGGCGGATGGTGGCGCGCTGCTCATAGATGGGAATGGCAAACGCCACGGTCGCCGGCCCGAGCATCAGCACCATCCAATGTGTGCCGCGCAGATATTCGGCATAATCGGCGTGAAGCAAGGCGGTGAGGCCGAGGATCAGCACCGGCGTCAGCAGCAGGGGAGCGGTGAACCAGCGGCCGAACCGGCGGTTCAGCAGCCGCGCGGCGACATAGACCGCGATGGTGGCCGCCGGCCAGAACAGCAACCAGAACAGAGAGCCAGCCTCAGGCATGGGTTTCCCCCGCGTGGCGCAGACTCAAGCGATAGGCGAAATCCACGATCAGGGCCGTCGTACCCATCACGGTCACGGTGCCAATGAGGATCACGGCGGCGATCTTGAGCCCGAGGGTGCCGACGAACTCCCCATGGTCCATCACCGCCATGGCCGCAGGCACGAAGAACAGCAGCATTTCCGCCAGCAACCAATAGGCCCCGAGCCGCAAGCTTGCCGCCCTCAGCACCCCGCTCACCAACAGGACCAGCAGCAGCCCCATGCCGACCACGCCACCGGGAACCGGAAGGTGCAGCCAGCGCACCAGCATGTCTCCCACCAGCCAGAAGCCGAGCAGAACGAAGACCTGAAGCACGCGCGTGCGGCGCAGCATGAGGCGGAGACGAAGAAGGATCCCGGACATGGGAATGGTCCACAGACAGAGCAGGAGGAAGTGATTGGAAAACTACGCCGCACTGCGATATTCGTAAAATGAATTGAATGAATTCTGATAAGTCCAAATTGGAATAGAAATGGAACTGCGCACCCTGCGTGCCTTCGTCGAAGTGGTCCGCCAGGGCGGCTTTTCCCAGGCCGCGAAAACCGTGTTCGCCACCCAGTCCACCGTCAGCAAGGCGGTCAAGCATCTGGAGGACGAATTGGGCGTGGTCCTGCTGGATCGCCTCGGCCATCGCAGCGAGCTGACCGCGGCGGGCGAAATCGTCTATCGCCGGGCGCTCACTATGCTGGCGGAACGCGAGGATCTGATCACGGAGTTGGATGAGCTGCGCGGCCTCAAGACAGGCGTGCTGCGGCTCGGCCTGCCGCCGCTCGGCAGCTCGACCCTCTTCGCGCCCTTGTTCGCGCGCTTTCGCAGCCGCTATCCCGGCATCGAGATCCGCCTCGTGGAACAGGGCAGCAAACGCCTGGAAGAGATTCTATTGGCAGGTGAAGTCGAACTGGCGGGCTCGCTTCTGCCGGTGAAGGAGGATTTCGCCGCTCAGCCGGTGCGGCTGGAGCCGCTGGTGGTGCTGATGCCGGAAAACGACCCGCTCGCGCAGGCGGGGGCGCCGGTCACCTTCCCCGATCTTGCGGCCCTGCCCTTCATCCTGTTCGAGAGCGGGTTCGCCTTGAACCAGGTTATCCTCGATGCCTGTGAACGGGCCGGCGTTGCGCCGACCATCATCGCCCGTTCGGGCCAGATCGACTTCATCGTGGCCTTGGTAGGCGCGGGGCTCGGCATCGGCTTCCTGCCCCGCACCATCGCCGAACAGCGCCACCATCCCTTAGTGGCGCTGGTGCCCCTGAACGAGCCTAGCACCGATTGGCACATGGCATTGATCTGGCGCCGCCGGGCCTATCTGTCCCACGCAGCCCGCGCCTGGCTGGCGCTGGCGCGGGAATATCATGGCCCGGAGGGAGAGAGCGATTCTGCCCTCAGCTTACCGCCAGAGCCTGTTCCAGATCGGCGATGATATCGGCCACATCCTCGATGCCCACCGAGAGCCGAACCACCTGAGGGCCGGCGCCCGCGGCAACCTTCGCCTCGTCGGAGAGCTGGCGGTGGGTGGTGGAGGCGGGATGGATGATCAGCGAGCGGGTGTCGCCGATGTTGGCCAGATGGGAAAAGAGCTGAACGTTGGAAACCAGCTTCACGCCCGCCTCATAGCCGCCCTTCAGGCCGAAGGTGAACACGGCGCCGGCGCCCTTGGGCAGATATTTGCGGGCGAGCGCGTGATATTTGTCCTCCGGCAGGCCGGGATAGCTCACCCATTCCACCGCCGGATGAGCGGCGAGAAATTTCGCAACCATCAGCGCATTCTCGCTGTGCTGCTTCATGCGCAGGGTGAGCGTTTCGATGCCGGTGAGAATCAGAAAGGCATTGAACGGCGAGAGCGCCGGGCCGAGATCCCGCAGACCGAGCACGCGCGCCGCAATCGCAAAAGCGAAATTGCCGAAGGTCTCGTGAATCACGATGCCCTGATATTCCGGCCGGGGCTTGGAAAGGAAGGGATAGCGATCGGTGGCGGACCAGTTGAACGTGCCGGCGTCGACAATCACGCCGCCGATGGAATTTCCGTGCCCGCCCAGGAACTTGGTGGCGGAATGGATGACGATGTCGGCGCCGTGCTCGATCGGGCGCCACAGATAGGGCGTCGCCAGGGTGTTGTCGACGATCAGCGGCAGTCCGGCGGCTTTGGCGATATCGGAAATGGCCGCGATGTCGGTGACCACGCCACCGGGATTGGCGATGGATTCGGTGAAGATCGCCTTCGTCTTGGACGTGATGGCACGCTGGAAGGAGGGAATATCGTCCGGATCCGCCCACACAACATTCCACCCGAAGCTCTTGAACGCATGGGTGAATTGGTTGATCGAACCGCCGTACAGCTTACGTGAGGCGACAAATTCGTCACCCGGCGTCAGCAAGGTCTGGAAGACCAGCAGCTGAGCCGCGTGGCCGGACGCCACCGCAAGCGCGGCCGTGCCCCCCTCCAGCGCCGCCACGCGCTCTTCCAAAACGGCATTCGTTGGGTTGCCGATGCGGGTATAAATATTGCCGAAGGTCTGCAGGCCGAACAGCGCCGCCGCATGGTCCACATCGTCGAACACGAACGAGGTGGTCTGATAGATCGGCGTCGCCCGGGCCCCGGTGGTCGGATCGGGCTGGGCCCCAGCATGGATGGCAAGGGTGGCGAAGCCGGGTTCGCGGTCGGTCATGGCTGGTCTCCTCCAAGTCCCCGGCATTATGCCGTAGGCTTTACGTTATATTATATTTCATCCACCGAAAAAATGTTGTTTAAGCGAAGGTGGTCCGCTCTGACCCGCCGCCCCGGCTATTTCGGCCCGATCGGCGCCTTGGGCGTCCGCGACAGCGCGAGCCGCTGCACGCCATCCCCCAGCCGCTGCGGGCGCTTGGAGGAAATGGTGCGACTGTTGACACCGGTCCAGCCGATCTCGCCCGACAGCCGGCCGTATTCGATCTTCGGACAGCGATCCATGACCACCTTCATCCCCGCGGCCTCGGCCTTTGCGGCCACCTCGTCGTGCCGCACGCCCTGCTGCATCCACAGCACCTTTGGCAGCGGCGAGAGGGCGAGCACCTCTTCGAGAACCGACGGCACGAAAGCGGGTGCGCGGAAAATATCCACCATGTCGATCGGGACCGGCACATCGGCAAGCCGGGCATAGACGGTGCGGCCCGCAATCTCCTTGCCGGCCTGGCCGAGATTGACCGGATAGACCTCGAAGCCGCGCTCCGAGAGATATTTCGTGACGAAGAAAGACGGGCGCGCCGGATTGGGGCTCGCACCCACCACGGCGACCGTCTTCACGCTGGTGAGGATCTCGCGGATATAGGCATCGTCGTAACGATCATGGTTCATGGCACGGCTCCCGCGCGCAACCGCGCGCAACGCTTCGCGGATGGGCTCAGGCGCGCTGCGCCTTCGAGAACAGGGTGAAGAAATTCTGCGTCGTGCGCGCGGCGATGTCCTCAAGCGTGGTGCCGCGCGCCTGCGCCAGCACGGTCGCGGTCTCGCGCACGAATGAAGGCTCGTTGCGCTTGCCGCGATGGGGCGTCGGGGCGAGGAACGGCGCGTCGGTTTCCACCAGCAGCCGCTCGGCGGGAAGGGCGGCGGCAAGCTCGCGTAGCGCGGTGCTGTTCTTGAAGGTGATGACGCCGGAAAAGGAGACATAGCCGCCGAGCGCTACCGCGCGATGCGCAAGGTCCGCCCCGCCGGTATAGCAATGCAGCAGGAAGGGAAAAGCGCCCTTCGCGCTCTCAGCCTCCAGGATCGCGGCGACGTCGTCGTCGGCCTCGCGGGCGTGGATCACCAGCGGCAGGCCGGTTTCGCGCGCGGCGGTGATATGGGTGTGGAAGCCGTGCGCCTGCGCTTCGCGGGGGCTGTTGTCATAATGATAATCGAGCCCCACCTCGCCGATCGCCACCACCTTCGGATGGGCCGAGAGCGCCACGAGCTCCGCCGTCGTCACATCCGGCTCTTCCGCCGTCTGGTGCGGATGGGTGCCCACCGAGCAGAAGACATTCTCGAACCGCTCGGCGATGGCGCGGATCTGGTCGAACCGCTTTACCCGCGTGGAAATGGTGACGAGATGGGACACTCCCGCCGCCTGCGCCCGCTCCACGACGGCGGGCAGTTCCTCGGCGAAATCGGGGAAATCGAGATGGCAGTGGCTATCGACGAGCATGAATGAGGGCCTTCACAACAGGCCCCTCACATAGGCATTCGGCGCGGCGACGTCGAGTGACGCACAGCCGCGCCGCAATTGCCTCACGGCATCAGCGCGATCTGCTCCAGGCCCAGCGTCTCGGGATAGCCGAGCACCAGGTTCATGTTCTGCACCGCCTGACCGGAGGCGCCCTTCACCAGATTGTCCAGGGTAGAAAGCACGATCGCCCGGCCGCTCGCCCGGTCGGCGACCACGCCGATCATCACCATGTTGGAGCCGCGCACATGGCGCGACTGGGGCACCTGGCCGAACGGGAGAATATGGACGAAGGGTTCACCCTTGTAGAATTCCACAAGGATCTTGTGGAGATCCTCCGCCTTTGCGCCCGTGGTGCGCACATAGAGCGTGGCATAGATGCCCCGGTTCATCGGCGCGAGATGCGGCACGAACATGGGGGCGACCTGACGACCTGCCGCCTTGGAGAATTCCTGGTCCAGTTCGCCCATGTGGCGGTGCGAGCCGACGCTATAAGCGTGGATGCCCTCGGAAACCTCAGAGAACAGCATCGCCTCCTTGGCCGAGCGGCCGGCACCCGACATGCCGGTCTTGCTGTCGATGACGATGGTTTCCGGCTCGATAGCGCCGGCTTCCAGCAACGGCACGGCCGGTAGGATCGAGGTGGTGGTGTGGCAGCCGGGATTGGCGATCAGCCGCCCCTTGCGGATGTCGTCGCGATAGATCTCGACCAGGCCGAACACCGCTTCCTTCTGCAGGTCGAGCGCCGCATGGGGATGGCCGTACCATTTCTCATAGGCGCCGGGATCGCGCAGACGGAAGTCGGCGGAGAGGTCCACCACCTTCACCGCCGGCGCCTGTTCGAACACTTTTTTGATGACTTCCTGCGTGGTCGCGTGCGGCAGCGCGCAGAACACGAGATCCACCGCGTTGAAGTCCACCTCGTCGATGGTCACGAGCTTGGGCAGCGCATAGGGCGCGAACTGCGGGAACACGTCCGCCATGGACTGGCCAGCCTTGCGGTCCGCGGTCAGGGCCACCAGCTCGACGCGGGGATGGCGGAGCAGAAGGCGCACGAGTTCGGACCCGGTGTAACCCGAGGCGCCAAGAACCGCGATCCGTGCCTTTGCCGACTCCGACATATCCTTCTCCCGCCCGTGAGGGCTGTGCGACGTTGGCCACCCGAGCCCGCGCACACGGTGCGGCGAAGCGGGGTGGATCGGGGGTCTGTACACCGATCCCATATCAGGCGAAAGACAGGGATAAGTCGCCGGTCCCGCGCTACGCGCGTTTCCGGTATGTTCCCTTTCGTTCCCTCGCCCTGGCATGATGGCCGGTGGCGATTCGCCCTTCAGCGACCCAAAGAGCCTCATGTCCGATAACGACGATCTGTTTGCCGCACCCTCCCCCGCCCGCAAGGCCGCGACCCCGCGCGCCAAGGCGCCCGCCGCCGTGCCGGAGATGGCGAGCGATTATACCGCCGCCCATATCGAGGTGCTGGAAGGGCTGGAGCCGGTGCGCCGCCGCCCCGGCATGTATATCGGCGGAACGGACATCAAGGCGCTGCATCATCTGTTCGCCGAGGTGATCGACAATTCCATGGACGAGGCGGTGGCCGGACACGCCACCTTCATCGAGGTCCATCTTGCCGCCGACAGCACGCTGACCGTCAGCGACAATGGGCGCGGCATTCCGGTGGAGGCGCATCCCAAATTCCCCGGAAAATCCACCGTCGAAGTCATCATGACGACCCTGCACGCGGGCGGAAAATTCGACAGCAAGGTCTATGAGACGTCGGGCGGCCTGCATGGCGTTGGCGTTTCGGTGGTGAATGCGCTCTCCGACCATCTGGAAATCGAGGTGGCGCGCAACCAGACGCTCTACCGCCAGAGCTATTCCAAGGGCGCCCCGCTCGGCCCGCTGACGGAGGTGGGCCGCATCACCAACCGGCGCGGCACCAAGGTGCGCTTCCATCCCGACCCGGAGATCTTCGGCGCGGGCGTGCATTTCGATCCCGCCCGCGTGTTCCGTATGGCGCGTTCGAAGGCCTATCTGTTCGGCGGCGTGGAAATCCGCTGGTCTTGTGATCCCGCACTGCTGGTGGGCACCACCGGCGTGCCGGAAAAGATGAGCTTCCGCTTTCCCGGAGGCCTGAAGGACTATCTCGCCGGCGATCTCGAAGGCCAGACGCTGGTCCACAACGAGATTTTCGCCGGCCGCATCCAGAAGCAGGGTGGCCATGGCTCGGTGGAATGGGCGGTGGCCTGGGTTGCAGATGGCGAGGGCGCCATCTCCTCTTATTGCAACACCATCCCGACCCACGACGGCGGCACCCATGAGAACGGCCTGCGCCTCGTGCTGCTCAAGGGCATGCGCGATTATGCCGAGCGCATCGGCCAGGCAAAGCGCGGCGCGCTCCTGATCGGCGACGATATCACCGCCGGCTGCGCCGCCATGCTTTCCGTGTTCGTCCGCGAACCGGAATTCCAGGGCCAGACCAAGGACCGCCTTGCGACCGCCGAAGCCTCCCGCATCGTCGAGCAGGCGTTGCGCGATCCGCTCGACCATTGGCTGGCGGCCAATCCGGTGCAGGCAAACCGGCTGCTTGACTATGTGGTGGAGCGCGCCGAGGAGCGCCTGCGCCGCAAGCAGGAGAAGGAAATCTCCCGCAAGACCGCCGTGCGCAAACTGCGCCTGCCGGGCAAGCTCGCCGACTGTTCCAACACCGAGGCGGCGGGTTCGGAAATCTTCATCGTCGAAGGCGATTCGGCTGGCGGCTCAGCCAAGCAGGCGCGCGACCGCAAGACCCAGGCGGTGCTGCCACTGCGCGGCAAGATCCTGAACGTCGCCAGCGCCGGGCGCGACAAGCTGGCCCAGAACCAGCAATTGTCAGACCTGCTCCAGGCGCTCGGCTGCAGCACGCTTGCCCAGTATCGCGAGGCGGACCTGCGCTATGAGAAGGTAGTCGTCATGACCGACGCCGACGTGGATGGGGCACATATCGCCTCCCTCCTCGTCACCTTTTTCTATCGCCAGATCCCGAAACTGATCGAGGAAGGCCATCTGTTCCTGGCGGTGCCACCGCTCTATCGCATCACCCAGGGCGCAAAAACCCTCTATGCCCGCGACGATGCCCACAAGGACCAATTGCTGAAGAAGGAGTTTTCCGGACGCGGCAAGGTGGATATCGGCCGATTCAAGGGCCTTGGCGAGATGATGCCGGCGCAGCTCAAGGAAACCACCATGAGCCCGCGCACCCGCACCCTGCTGCGCGTCACCATCGAAGCGGCGGCGCAGGCCGACACGGCGGATGTTGTTGAGCGCCTCATGGGCAACAAGCCGGAGGCGCGCTTCGCATTCATCTCCGAACGGGCCGCTTTCGCCGGCGAGGACCTGCTGGATATCTAATCCCTCAGACGGCCGGATCCACCGGTGCCGGAGCCACGGGCTTGAGGCGGCGCGGCAGGCGCGAGGCGGGCCAGGCGAGGGCAATCAGGCAGACGCCAGCCCCGGCAAACAGCTCCACCGGCCCGATCACGCCGATGAGCTGCGCCGCCAGCAGAGCGCCCAGCGCCTGCCCGGAAAAGAAGAAGGTGGCGTAGAGCGCGACGGCTGAGCCGCGTGCGGCCGGCACCAGCTCGGTGGCCATGATCTGCAGGGTGTTATGGATCATGTAGAAGCCGAAGCCGAGCACGCCGAACAGGCCCAGCATCAGCCCCAGCGAGGGCACCAGCGCGATGGCGATCAGACACAGCCCCGCGAGGGTGGCGCCGAGCCCCGCCATCCCGGAAAGGCCGAGGCGCCGCACGAGCACGGCGACGAGAAAGGTGTAGATCACCCCGCCGAGGCCGAACATGCCCAAGGCGAAGCCCGCCTCGACCGCATCCCCGAGCGCGCGCCCGACCATGTGCGCGGCGACGAAGGGAAATACGCCGAAGATCAGCGCGCCCTCGATCGCAGCAACCAGGAACAGGCGGATCGACAAGGGGTTTCCGAACACCACACCATAGCGCGCCAGGGCGCCCCGGAGCGAAGGCCGTTGCGGAATGGCGGTCTCGCCCATGAACAACATGGCGCCGAGCGCCGCGTGCCGGCCACCACCGCCGCGCACCAGAACACCGCGCGCCAGCCGATAAGTGTCGAGATCATGCCCGAGGCCATGGCGCCGCCGAGCTGGCCCAGTACGATCGCCATCAGCAGACGGCCGAGCGCCTGGGGGCGCTGTTGCATGGTGACCCGGTCGCCTACCGTTGCCAGCGCCACGGGGATCACCCCGCCGGCCCACCCCCCTGAAAAGATGCGTCCCGCGAGCAGGGCGTCATGGCTCGGTGCCAGCGCGCAGCCGATCAGGCCGAGGCAGAGCATGGAAAGCGTCACGCGGATCAGGCGCACCTTGCCCACCGCATCGCCAATGGGTCCGAACACCAACTGCATGGCCGCATAGGGCAAGGAGAAGGCGCTAGCGAGCAGGGCCGCGCGCTGCAGCGTCACGGCAAGATCCGCCGCCAGCAGGTTGAGCATCGGATCCACCGCGCGCATGGAGAAGGCGCTGGCGAACCCGGCCAGACCGAGGACCAGAAGGAAGGGCATGGTGGCACAGCTTGAGGGAAAGGCGGGACGCCGCCCTGAAGAAGGGTTCGACGCGGACGGTTTCCTTGGCGCCCATTCGCAAGGGGGTCAAGGCCGGTTTCGCATGGCCGACGGGCCTATAATTCCGCTGGTGCATGGCACCCGAGATGACAAGCATTGACACAGCGCACAAAATCCTTACGTTACAAGGCGTCGTCCGATTATTTCGAATCCAAGCGCGCCGAGCGACGACCGCTCGCCCAGCCCCGTACGGCACGGGGCCTGCGATAAGCGGAGCGCTGCCGCATTAAGCGACGATATGTCATTTTCCGAACTCGGCCTGAGCGAAAAGGTCCTCTCGGCCGTCACGGCGTCCGGCTACACCACTCCTACGCCGATCCAGGCGCAAGCCATTCCGCACGTTCTCGCCCGGCGCGACGTGCTGGGCTTGGCGCAGACGGGCACCGGCAAGACCGCCGCATTCACCCTCCCCATGTTGACCTTGCTGGAGCAGGGCCGAGCGCGGGCGCGCATGCCGCGCACCCTAATCCTCGAACCGACGCGCGAACTCGCCGCGCAGGTTGAGGACAGCTTTGCCCGCTACGGCAAGAACCATAAGCTGAACGTCGCGCTGCTCATCGGCGGCGTCTCGTTCGGCGATCAGAACACCAAGCTGGTGCGCGGCGTCGATGTGCTCATCGCCACCCCGGGCCGGCTGCTCGACCATGTGGAGCGCGGGCAGCTTCTGCTTTCCGGCATCGAGGTGCTCGTCATCGACGAGGCCGACCGGATGCTCGACATGGGCTTCATCCCCGACATCGAACGCATCTGCAAGCTGGTGCCCTTCACCCGCCAGACGCTGTTCTTCTCAGCTACCATGCCGCCGGAAATCCAGCGCCTGGTGTCGCAGTTCCTCTCCAACCCGGTGCGCGTGGAAGTCTCCAAGCCCGCGTCCACGGCAACCACCGTGACCCAGGTTCTGGTGGCCACCGGCCGCGAGGATTACGAGAAGCGCGAGAAGCTGCGCGAATTGATCCGCGGTGCCGAGGGCTTGCAGAACGGCATCATCTTCTGCAATCGCAAAAGCGAGGTCTCGGTGGTTCACCGCTCGCTGCAAAAGCACGGTTTCAATGTCGTGTGCCTCCATGGCGACATGGACCAGCGCTCGCGGACTACGGCTCTGGACCAATTCCGGAGCGGCGAGGCGACATTGCTTGTGGCGTCCGATGTGGCGGCGCGCGGCCTCGACATTCCGGCCGTGAGCCATGTGTTCAATTATGACGTGCCCCACCATGCGGAGGATTATGTCCACCGCATCGGCCGCACCGGCCGGGCGGGGCGCAGCGGCATGGCCATCGCCTTGATGACCCATGACGACCTGAAATCGCTTGCCGCGATCGAAAAGCTGATCGGCAATCCCATTCCCTGGCAGGGCGAGCCTTTGGGCGAAGCCCCGCCGCGGGAGCGCCGATCTGCCGGTGCCGGCGACAAGCGCGGTCGCGACAAGGGCCGCGATGGGGGCCGTGGTCGCGACAAGGGCCGTTCGGCCCGACCGGAAGAAGGCGATGTGCCGCGCACCGAGCGGCAAAACACCCGCAACCGCAAGCCCCGCGATGGCGCCGCTCGTGAAGGGGCGCCCCGTGAAGAGGTGCCGGCTGAAATCGCGGCCGCGCCCGCCCGCGAGGCACGTCCGCCGCGCGAGCCGCGCCCGCCGCGCGAACCACGCGAGGCCCCTGCCCGTGAAGTGGCTGCCCGCGACAACGCTCCTCGTGAGACAAGCCGCGAACCCCGCGAAGCGGCACGTCCGCAGCGTCGCGAGCGTCCCCCGGTGAACGAGCCGGCGGACATGTCCCACCTCCCCGCCTTCCTCCTGCGCCCGGTGCGCGTGAAGGCCACAAGCTGAAATGCCGGGGCGCGGATCGGCCCGATCCCGCCCCGCTTTTCCACTCTCTTCATGGCCCGAGCGCCGGCGCGCGCGTGTGACAGGCCGGGTTCAGCCCCGGCGTTGGGCGATCCCTGCGCTAGGCTTTTGCGGCAAGCGCACGGCGGCGATTGGCCGGCGGACGCGCCCTGCGGGCCGCACGGGCGATCTCAAGGGCCCTGCTTGCGAGGTCTGCGAGATCCTCGCCATCGTCAAGCGCCGCTTCGGGCACTTTCCAATAGGACATGATCGTGCGCTTTCCTTTCGCCTCGTAGCTGAAGGGCACGGAGCCGCGCGCTTCAAGATCCCGAGCAAAGGCCGGATCCGCCTTGAGGTAGAGCTCGCCCCCGGCTTCCAGGGCGAACATGGCATCGTCCGCATAGATGCCGGCGCCACCGAACATGCGGCGCACCTGCACCGGTCCGAAGGGGGCGAACACGTCGCGGATATCGTCGCCGGTCATTTCGCGCCCTCCCACAGGCCGGCTAGGGCGAAACCAGCGCCGGCTTTTCCGCCGGCGCATAGAGCAGGGGCCGCAGCAGCTCCAGCAGATCCTGCTTCACCCCTGCGGCATGGGCGGGCGTCGTTGTCGCCGCAATGGTCAGCTCGATGCGGTCGTAGCCGAGCTTGCCTAAGGTTGCGCTCGGCTCCGGGCTCTGGATCACCCGGGGATCACCCTTCAGGAACGCCAGAGCCTTTGCTCGCACATCGTCCACATCAACGCTGGTCGCGACCTCCAGCGCCACGCTGACCGCGCTGTTGCCTGCGGGATAGGTGGATTTGTTGATAATCGCCGCGCCCCAGACCTGCCCGTTGGGGATCAGGATCTGCACATTGCCCGCGCCGGCAAGTTCGCTGGTGAACAAGGTCAGCGCGCGTACCGTGCCTGCCTTGCCCGCGACCTCCACGTCGTCGCCGACGCGGAACGGACGGAACATCAGCAGCATCACGCCTGCGGCCATGTTGGACAAGGTGCCCTGCAGGGCCAAGCCGACAGCCAAGGAGGCGGCGCCCAGCACGGCGATGATGCTGGTGGTCTGAATTCCGAAGCGCTGCAACACCGCCACCAGCACGAACACCAGGACCGCATATTTGGCCAGGCTGGCAAGGAAGCTCGCGACCGTCACGTCGATACGCCCCGTGGCGGAGAGGCCGCGCATCAGGAGGCGCTCGACGCTCCGGGCGATCCACCAGCCGACGGCCAGGAGGATCAGCGCATAGAGCACGTTGAGCCCATAGACCACAGCCACGTCGCCCAGGTGTTCGGTATCGATATCCATCGCCTTAGGCCTCGCTCTCATGTCCGGGGATTGAAAAGGCAAACGCGGCAGGGCGCAATAAGTTCGCGTGTCCGCATCCGGGGTTCCGGCGCGCGGCCCGAATGAATATGGTGCCGCTCCCTTATCGACAGCGTTGGATCATGCCCGCATCTCCCTCCCTCCTTGAACAGGCCATCGCCCTCCACGAGACCGGCCGGCTCGACGAGGCGACACCGCTTTATGACGCGTATCTGCGCGCCGCGCCCCAAGATGGCGAGGCGCTGTTCCGCCTCGGGCGGTTGCAGTGCCAGCAGGGTCGGCTTCAGGAGGGCGCGCGCCTGCTTGCCGCCGCGACCGCCGCCGCGCCGCAGGACGGACGGGCGTTCGATCTGATGGGGCTTGCTCTGGAGCGGCTCGGGCGCCTGCCGGAGGCGCTTGCCGCCTATGACCGCGCGATCGCCCTTGCGCCAGGAAATCCCGACGCCTGGGACAGCCGCGCCGGCCTGCTGGCAACCCTCGGGCGCCGCACCGAGGCCTTGCGGGCCTATGACGAATCCCTGCGACTCGCGCCGCGCCGTCCGGAGGGCTGGCTCAATCGCGGTGCCGTGCTTCAGGAAATGGAGCGGCACGAGGACGCGATCAAATCCTTCGATACTGCGCTCGCCATGGTCCCTGACCTGATCGCGGCCCATCTCAACCGCGGCGTCTCGCTGAGCGCGCTCTTGCGCTACGCTCCAGCCCTTGGCGCCTTCGAGACCGTGCTTGCGGCCGAGCCGGACAATGTCGGAGCCCTCTCCAACGCCGCCCTCGTGCTGCGCCATCTGGATCGACCTCAAGAGGCGCTTGATCTGCTGGACCGCGCGCTCGGTCTGGATCCGAATGCCGCGCAGGCGCATGCCAATCGTGCCAGCGTCCTGCTCGACCTGCGACGCTTCGCCGAGGGGGTCGAGAGCGCCGCGCGCGCTGCGGAATTGGCCCCCGACCGGGCGGATATCCTCTATACCCGCGCGCTGCTGTTCTCCACCGTCGGACGTCACATCGAAGCCCTCGCGGATCTCGACCGCGCGCTCGCCCGGGACCCCGGCTTCATCCGCGCGCACATCCTGCGCGCCCAACTGCACATGGACCTCGGCCAGCTGGACGTGGGCCGTCGCGATCTCGAAGCCCTGGCGCAGGCCGCGACGCCACATCCGGAAGTGGCCTTCCTGCTTGCCACCGCGCGCCTGCGCAGTGGCGACTGGATGCGCGGCTTGCCTCTGTTTGAACGGCGCAACGAATTGCGCCACAAGGGCTATGCCGAGTTTCCCTATCCCCGCTGGACCGGCGACAAGCCGGACCCGAAGAGCCTCCTCGTGCTCCAGGCCGAGCAGGGGCGCGGCGACATCATCCAGTTCGCCCGCTTCGCGCCGCTGCTGGCCCGCCTCGGCCATCGCGTGGCGCTTGCCGCACCGACTGAAATGCTACCGCTCCTCTCGACGATCGAGGGGATTGCCGGCGTGATGAGCATCGAGCAGGCAACGGCCCTGCGCGAACCCGCCCGCTGGGCGCCCCTCATGAGCGTGCCGCACCTCCTGCACCTCACGCCTCAGACCCTGCCCCCTTTTGCGCCCTATCTCAGGGCACAGCCCGCGCGCATCGAAGCCTGGAACCAAAAACTCGGCGAGGCCGGGTTCAAGATCGCGGTCGCCTTTGCCGGCAATCCCAAGGGCGAGGCGGGCATGAGCCGCGCTTTTCCGCTCGCAGCTCTCGCGCCCATCGCGGCGCTGGACGGCGTGCGCCTCATCTCGCTGCAGAAGGGATCAGGGGAAGAGGAGCACGCGGACCTCCTGCCGTTTGCGGTGGAGCGGCCGGAGGGCTTGGACCCGCAGGGAGAGGCTTTCCTCGACAGTGCCGCCATCCTCGCCGCCTGCGATCTGGTGATTTCCTGCGACACCGCCATGGTTCATCTGGCCGGTGCGCTGGGTCGCCCTGCCCTGCTGCCGCTGATCGCGGGGTGTGACTGGCGCTGGCTCGCTTCGCGCGAGGATACGCCCTGGTATCCGACTGTCCGACTGTTTCGCCAGGACACGCCGGGCGAGTGGGATTCGGTATTCGCCCGCATGGCGAAAGACGTGGGCCGGCGGATCGCCGCGCGCGACTAACTCGGGCCTCAGTCCAGCAGCGCGAGCAAGCGGGCGGCGGCGTCCATCTCCACCTTTCGGGCGGCATGGCGGGCGGCCGCGAGTTCATCCTCGCCCCATTGGGCGCGGTTCCAATCCTCATCCACATGGGCGGCGGCCCATGCCGCCTCGGCATCGATGGCGCCGTGCGCCACCGCAAGCGCCAGCAAGGCGGAGCCGGTGAGGCCGGTCATGGAGGTGACGGCGGCAAGGCGGAACGGCTCGTTCGGGACCAGAGCGGCGATGCGCGCCAGCGTCTCCTCGGGTTGCTGCACATGGCGCACCCCGGTGCTGAGGAAGAAACGGGCGCCGTGTTGATCGCGAAACCAATTCAGGACCGGGTCCCACGCCTGCGCCTGCAATGCTTCCAGCCGCGCGGGGCCATCGGCGCGATAGCACAGCAGATCGGTGCCGGCATAGCTCACCACCTCGGCCGCCGAGGCTGAGGGATCGCGCATCACGCCATCCAGCACGACGTTGACCAGACGGGTCAGCGGCATGGCGTGGGGATTGATTTGCTCGACCTGGGCCTCCCATTCCGCCGCGACCGCCTCCGCGAGGGCGCGGGTCGGCAGGCGCAGGATGCCGCGTGCCGGCGTGCGTACGGGACGGCCATCCAGAAGGATGGTGAAGCCCTCCTCGTCGGTGCCGACGCTGGCAGCCTTATAGAAGCGTTTCGGCAAAGCGGTCCGCTGGGCGGCGCGCACGGATTCGGCCGGGTCGATGCCGCTGGGCTCGATGCCTTCCAATAGATCGCGCATGTGAAGGTCTCGTCTGATTCAGGCTGCCGGGCTCGGGGCCGGGAGGCGACCGAAAAGGGTTTCGATGGCCGGGGGAAGATCCTCGAACCGCTCGACCATCAGATCGGCGCCGGCCTCGGTCAGGGCGGCGCGATCATGATAGCCCCAACAGACGCCGATGGCGAAAGCGCCAGCTGCCTTGGCCATCTGCATGTCATAGGTGGTGTCGCCCACGACCACGGTGCAGGCCGGGACGGCCCCAGCCTCGGCCATCGCCTGGAGCACCATGCCGGGGTGAGGCTTCGAGGGCGCATCGTCGGCAGTCTGGATGGTTGAGAACCAGCCCTCCATCGCGTGCCCGGTCAGAACGCGGCGCACGCCACGCCGCGCCTTGCCCGTCACCATGCCCAATTGCAGGTCGGCCCGCGCGAGCAGCGCTTCAAGCGTCTCACGCGCGCCGGGATAGAGCGGTTCGGGCGGGGCGGCCTCGCGCTGCGCCCGATAGGTCATGCGATAGGCCGCTTCGAGCGCACCCACGGGAAAATCCGCCACACCATTCGACAGCACGGCGAAGGTTTCGGGCAGCGAAAGTCCCACCACGGACAGTATCTCCTCCCGGGTGGGCGGCACCACGCCGCACGTCTCATAGGCAGCACACATCGCCTCCACGATGGCGTGCTGGCTGTCCACCAGCGTGCCGTCGCAATCGAATAGGACCAAGGCGGACACGGGGATGTCGGTGGTCATTTCTGGGTCAGCTTGTCGGTTTCGACGTCATAGGTCCAGGATATGGCATTTGGATCGGAGAATTGAATGGTCTTGAATCCCCGCTGCTTGCATTGCCGCGGGAAAGGGCCGGAGGCGATGAGTTCCACCGCGGTCTTGGCGGGAAAATTGAACTTGATGGCGATAATCGTCGCCTCCGGCCCAGTGGTCGTGACCTGGAGGTCGAGCCCGTTCTGAACAAAATTGTCCTGGGTGGTCTTGGCGAAGGCGCGCCGTGTCGGTTCGTCGACCGCCGGAACGGCCACCCCGGGGCGCAGCGTCGGCAGTTCCGCCGGCGCGTCCGAGGGTGGCGGTGCTGCCGGCGGGGTGAGCGAAGGCGCGACCAACCCGGAGGATACGGGCGGCATGAGATCAGACGATGTCGGCTGTGGTGCGCCGGTTGGTGCTGGGGGCGCAGGCATGGCAGGCGCGGCGGACGGTGCGACGGCCGCCTGCTGCGCCGGCTCCTCGTGCGTCGGGCTGAGCAGAATCCACACGCCAGCACCCGCCAGGATCGCCACCAGAATCCCGCAGACCCCGACAATCAAGGGCAGCATCGACTGACGATGCGGCAGGACAGTGCCGCATTCGGCGCATTCGATCGCGTGGGGATGCGTCGGCGCTCCGCAGCCCGGACACGCGTCTGGCTGTCGGCTCATGCATCACCTCCATAGGTGGTTGGATGATTCGCCCCCGAGCATCCCTGTAGCGCGGTTCGTCAGCAGGGGAAACCTGCCCGGCCTGGACGGCGGGGCGGAGGGCGTCGCGGGGCGGGCGAAGCGCCTGACCCACTTCAGGATTCCGGCGCTTCCAGAATCGGGTCGTATTGCGTCGCGTCGAGCCCCAGCACCGCCCAGGACTGAGCCATGTGCGGCGGCAGCGGAGCCGACACATCGATCACGCCGGTGCCACGCGGATGGGGAATGACGATGCGGCGCGCCAGCAGGTGCAGCTTGTTCTGCATGCCGCCGGGAAACTCCCAATTCTCGATGTTGAAATATTTAGGATCGCCGACGATGGGATGGCCGATATGGGCCATGTGGGCGCGCAACTGGTGGGTACGACCCGTCACCGGCTTCAGCGACAGCCAGGACATCTTCTGCGCCGCCTGGTCCACGACGGCATAATAGGTGAGCGCGTGGCTCGCATCATCCTCGCCGTGGCGGGCGACGCGCATGCGCTCCTCGCTCTCCTCGCGGGTAAGATAGGTGGAGATGCGGCCCTGCCGGGGCTTGGGCACGCCGGGAACCAGCGCCCAATAGATCTTGCGCGCCTCGCGCGAGCGGAAACTCTTGGTGAGGATCGACGCAGCCAGACGGGTCTTGGCGATCAGCAGGCAGCCGGCGGTGTCCTTGTCGATGCGGTGGACGAGGCGCGGCTTCTGTCCATCGCGGTCGCGCATGGAATCAAGCATGCCGTCGATATGGCGATAGGTGCCCGACCCGCCTTGGACCGCGAGGCCCATGGGCTTGTTGAGCACCATCACATCCTTGTCCTCATAGAGGATCATCGCCTTGAGGGCGGTCAGATCTTCGTTCTCGCGTCGGGCTGCAGCAGCCACAACCCCACGCGGCGCGGCCGGGCGTTCACCCGCCTCGCCACCTGTTGCGGTGGCCCGCGCCGCCTCATCAGCCGCATCCACCGGCTCGACCCCATCTGCATCCACACCCAGAGGCGGGATGCGCACGCTCTGGCCCGGATCGAGTCGGGTCGATGTCTTCGCGCGTCCGCCATCGACGCGCACCTGGCCGGTGCGCACCAGCTTTTGAAGGTGGCCGAACGAAAGATCCGGAAAATGCGCCTTGAACCAGCGATCAAGGCGCATTCCCGCCTCGTCCGCACTTACCTGCTTTACCTCGACCGCCATGGGTCACATCCTCGCAACGGTCGGAACTGGCGCGCAGATTTACGCGTCCCGTGCCGCTATGTCACGCAATGGCACGCATGAGAGCCATGCCGGCCATCACGGCCAGGAGGCACAGCACCAACGAGCCGCAAGCATAGGTCGCCGCATACCCCCACGCGCCGCGCTCCAGAAGCAGCGCGAACTCCAGCGAGAAGGTGGAAAAGGTGGTGAAGCCGCCAAGGACCCCGGTGGTCAGCAGCAGCCGTACCGGCTGGGACCAGGAAACCCCCATGCGCATGGAAAACCAGATCGTCAGCACGCCCATGAGGAAGCAGCCGAGAACGTTGACCAACAGGGTCACGTAGGGAAAGCCAACCATTCCCAGAATGCGCATGCCGGCGATGTTGAACAGATGCCGCATCAGGCCGCCGAAGCCCGCACCGACGAAGACCAGAACTGCGGGAACCATAGATACACCTGCTCGAAGAGGGACGAGCTTTGGTTATCTTCTTCCCACCTTCCGCCTTCAAGGTGCGACGGCTCTGTTTTTTGCGCCACAGCACGATGCTCGGCTCACGGCTCTCCGCGCTCGGCTCGAAGACGCGCCCAATAATCCATGCGCTTCTTGATCTCGCGCTCGAAGCCCCGTTCTACCGGCTTGAAAAAGCTCTGCCGGCCCAGCGCCTCGGGAAAATAATTCTGACCGGAAAAAGCGTCAGGCTCATCATGATCGTAGCGATAGCCTGCGCCGTAGCCTTCGCCCTTCATGAGCTTGGTCGGCGCATTCAGGATATGCTTGGGCGGCATCAGCGAGCCCCCGGACTTCGCGACCCGCATCGCGGCCGACCAGGCCTTGTAGACCGAGTTCGACTTGGGCGCGGTGGCGAGATAGACGGCCGCTTCCGCCAGCGCCAGTTCCCCCTCGGGCGACCCCAGGAAATCAAAGGCATCCTTCGCAGCACTGGTCACCACCAGGGCCTGCGGATCGGCAAGGCCGATGTCCTCCACGGCCATGCGCACCAGACGGCGCGCCAGGAACAGCGGGCTTTCTCCGGCATCCAGCATCCGCGCCAGATAATAGAGCGTTGCGTCGGGGTCCGAACCGCGCACCGATTTATGCAGCGCGGAGATGAGATTGTAGTGCCCGTCCTCGCTCTTGTCGTAGATCGGCGCACGTCGCTGCACCACATCCTGCAACGCGGCAGTGTCGAACACTTCCCCCGGCCGGGCCGCGCGCCACACCTCTTCGGCGAGCGTGAGCGCCGCGCGTCCGTCCCCATCGGCCATGCGGGCCAGAGCCTCCCGCGCTTCCGGATCGAGCGGTAGGAGACGCGCCTCCACCTCCTCCGCGCGCGAGAGTAGACGGGAGATGGCAACTTCGTCGAGCGCGCGGAACACCAGCACCCGCGCCCGAGAGAGCAGCGCCGCATTCAACTCGAAGGACGGATTCTCGGTGGTCGCCCCCACCAGTGTCACCGTGCCGTCCTCCATCACGGGCAGAAAACTGTCCTGCTGCGCACGGTTGAAGCGGTGGATCTCGTCCACGAAAAGCAAGGTGCCCCGCCCCGTCGCGCGGCGATGGCGGGCTTGCTCGAAGACTTTTTTCAGGTCTGCGACGCCGGAGAAGATCGCTGAGATCTGCTCGAAATGGAGGTCGGTGGCATTGGCCAAAAGACGCGCCACCGTGGTCTTGCCGGTGCCCGGTGGTCCCCACAGGATGAGCGAGCCGAGGGAGCGGCCCTCCAACATGCGGGTCAGAACGCCGTCTGGCCCGACGAGATGATCCTGGCCCACGACATCGGCGATCTTCTCCGGGCGCAGCCGGTCCGCAAGCGGGCGCGGGGCCCCTTGCTCCAGTCCTGCCGCTTCGAACAAGGTCGCCATGATTGCCTCTTATCCGCGGCGTCAGCCGCCGATCACCGCATTGATAACCCGTCCGCCGCGCGCAACGCTCACTTGCCAGGCCCGTGCGGGGGTCCGCGTCGCCTGCTCCAAATCGGCTGTGCGCGCGATCCTGGCTCCATTCACCGCAAGGATTACATCGCCCGCGCGGAAACCGGCCGCTGCGGCCGGAGAATTCTCGGCCACATCGGCGACCACCACGCCCGTATCGTCCACATCCACGCGCATCTCTTCGGCGACGGCGGGCGAGATGTTCACCACCCGTGCGCCGGCGAACGGCGAGCGCCCCCGCAGCACGACTTCCTGGCGCGGCACACTTTCGGGCGCCGGCTCCAGCGCCACCTTCACCTGGGTTTCCCGGCCCTGTCGGCTGATGGTGAAATTCACCATGCCGCCCATGGGCCGCGTCGCGAAGCGATAGCCCAGCGATTCTGGGTCATCCACCCCCTGCCCCTCCACCGCGACGATCAGGTCACCGGTCTTGATGCCCGCCTTTTCGGCCGGGCTGCCGGTGAGCACACTTTGCACCAGCACTCCGGTGGGCCGGGAAATGCCCAGACCCTCCGCAATATCGGGCGTTACCCGCTGAAGCTTGGCCCCGAGCCAAGGCCGGCGCACGGTGGTGCTGCCGGCCTTGGCGGACGCCACCACCACCCGCACCATATTCGTCGGAATGGCAAAGCCAATGCCGAGGGAGCCGCCGGAACGGGAATAGATCGCTGAATTGATGCCGATCAGCCGGCCTGCCATGTCCACCAACGCGCCGCCGGAATTGCCGGGATTGATGGCAGCGTCGGTCTGGATGAAAAACTGGTAGTCCGAGACACCGATCTGCGTGCGCGCCAGCGCCGAGACGATGCCCTGCGTCACCGTCTGCCCGACGCCGAACGGATCGCCGATCGCCAGCACCAGATCGCCGACCGCAAGATCGTCGGAATTTCCGAGTTCCAAGCTGGGAAAGCTCTTCTGGTCGCTCTTGATGCGCAGCACCGCAAGATCGGTGCGCGGATCGCTCAACAGCAGCGCTGCGTCGTATTCGCGCTTGTCGTTGAGGGCGATCCGGATCTGGTCGGCGCCTTGAATGACGTGGTGATTGGTCACGACGAGGCCGCTCGGATCGACGATCACGCCGGACCCCAGCGAACGCTGCATGCGCTCTGGTCCGCCAAGGCCAGGGGCCGCGCCGCCCTGGCCACCGCCGAAGAAGCGACGGAAGAAGGGATCATCGAAGAAGGGATTGGAGCGTGGCGCACTCTTGAGTGCATAGACGTTCACAACGGCGGGAGCCGTGCGGGCAACCACCGGAGCGAAGCTGAGCGTGATCTCGGACCGGGATGCCGGAACAGCCCGCCCCGCCGCAGCTGCGTCCGGGGCTTGCGCGTGCGCGCCAAGCGACCCGGCAAGCATTATCGCGCCGAACAACACGGCGCCTGGGACCGCCCCGCGCATTGCCCCCTCGAAGCGGAAAAACCGGGATATGCCAGAAGCCATGAGCCACCTTGGGTCCGCACCTGCGACGCACACGGTCGCCCGCACCATATAGAACTTGCCTGAAACGAAAGAAGGGCGACCTTGCGGCCGCCCTTCCAAACGCACAAAGAAACACGAAGTTTCGCCTTCAGGCGGCCTCGGCAGCCGCTGCGGTCCGGGCATGGTCGGACGCACCCTTGGCGTCAACGTCACGATCGACGAACTCGATCACCGCGACGGGGGTCGAATCGCCATAGCGAAAACCGGCCTTGACGATGCGGGTGTAACCACCCGGACGCGCCTGATAGCGGGGCGCGATCACGTCGAACAGCTTTTTCACCACTGCGACGTCGCGCAGCTCGGCGATGGCCTGGCGGCGCGCGTGCAGATCGCCGCGGCGCGCGAGGGTGACGAGCTTTTCCACCACCGGGCGAAGATCCTTCGCCTTGGGCAGCGTGGTGACGATCTGCTCATGGGTGATGAGCGCCGCGCTGAGATTCATGAACATCGCCTTGCGATGTTCCCAGGTGCGGTTGAACTTGCGATGTACCTTGCCGTGACGCATGACGGCGAACTCCTAAAATCCGACGGCGTTTCGAGCCGGCTTATGGTTGAGCGGCTCGAGCCGCGTATGGAATTGTTCAGTAGTGATCTTCGAAGCGCTTTGCCAGCTCTTCGATGTTCTCAGGCGGCCAGCCCGGCACTTCCATGCCGAGATGAAGACCCATGGAAGCCAGGACTTCCTTGATCTCGTTCAGGGACTTGCGCCCGAAGTTCGGCGTGCGGAGCATCTCCGTCTCGCTCTTCTGGATCAGGTCGCCGATATAGACGATGTTGTCGTTCTTCAGGCAGTTCGCCGAACGCACCGAAAGCTCCAGCTCGTCCACCTTCTTCAGCAGCGCCGGGTTGAAGGGCAGCTCCTGGATGGCGGTGGATTCGCTCTCGCGCTTGGGCTCTTCGAAATTCACGAAGATCTCAAGCTGGTCCTGCAGGATTCGCGCGGCATAAGCCAGTGCGTCTTCCGCAGAGATCGAACCGTCAGTCTCGATCTGCATGATCAGCTTGTCATAATCAAGAATCTGGCCCTCGCGGGTGTTCTCGACCTTGTAAGAGACCTTGCGCACGGGCGAATACAGGCTGTCGATGGGGATGAGCCCGATGGGCGCATCTTCCGGCCGATTGCGATCGGCCGCGACATAGCCCTTGCCCGTGTCGATGGTGAATTCCATCCGAAGCTCGGCGCCATCGTCCAAGGTGCAGATCACGAGGTTCGGGTTGAGAACCTGGATGTCACCCACGGTCTGGATGTCGCCGGCCGTCAGCACGCCGGGACCGGTCTTCTTCGCAACCAGACGCTTGGGGCCTTCGCCCTGCATCTTGATGGCGATGTCCTTGATGTTGAGGATGATGTCGGTCACATCCTCGCGCACGCCAGGGATCGACGAAAACTCGTGCAGCACGCCGTCGATATGCACCGACGTCACAGCCGCGCCCTGGAGCGAGGACAGCAGGATGCGCCGCAGCGAATTGCCGAGGGTCATGCCGAACCCGCGCTCCAGCGGCTCGGCCACGACCGTGGCCAAGCGCTTGGGATCGCGGCCAGCCGTGACCTGCAATTTCTCGGGCTTGATTAGTTCTTGCCAGTTCTTCTGAATCACTTGCGTCACCTTGCCTTCTCACCGGGCCGCTGCACTCAGGTGCGATCTCTGACCGCGAGGCGCCGACCCGTCCCCTATGTGGGGGGAGGAACCGGGCAGAAGGCTCGCCGACCGGGCCGGCGAGCCAATGGAACGCTCAGACGCGCCGGCGCTTGCGCGGACGGCAACCGTTATGCGGGATCGGGGTCACGTCCCGGATCGAGGTCACCATGAAGCCAGCGGCCTGAAGGGCGCGCAGGGCAGACTCACGTCCCGAGCCGGGACCGGAGACTTCCACTTCCAGGGTGCGCATGCCGTGCTCCGCAGCCTTGCGGGCCGCATCTTCGGCGGCCACCTGCGCCGCGTACGGCGTGGACTTGCGCGAGCCCTTGAAGCCCATGGCACCGGCGGACGACCAGGAAATGGTGTTCCCCTGCGCGTCGGTGATGGTGATCATGGTGTTGTTGAACGAGGCATTCACGTGCGCCACGCCGGAGGCGATATTCTTGCGCTCACGACGTTTGACGCGGGTAGCTTCCTTGGCCATCTGAACTTTGATCCTTCAGGCGCGCCCGTAACTCCAGGCGCTCGGGATGGGTGTCCCCACGGGGGACGGGTCGAACGAAACACATAAAGGGAAGGCCGGCAGAGCGGCCTCCCCCTGCGACTAAGCGCAGATCACTTCTTCTTGCCGGCGATCGCCTTGGCCGGACCCTTGCGGGTACGGGCATTGGTGTGGGTGCGCTGGCCACGCACCGGCAGACCGCGACGATGGCGCAGGCCGCGGTAGCAGCCGAGATCCATCAGGCGCTTGATATTCATGGACACTTCGCGGCGCAGGTCACCTTCCACGATGTAATCGCGGTCGATGGTCTCGCGGATCTGCAGCACTTCCTGGTCGGTCAGCTGGTTCACACGGCGCTCGGCCGGGATGCCAACCTTCTCCACGATTTCCTCGGCCTTCTTGGAGCCGATACCGTGGATGTACTGAAGCGCGATGATGACGCGCTTGTTGGTCGGGATATTTACGCCTGCGATACGAGCCACGTGTCTCTCCATGTGAACCGCCCGCATCTGCGGACGGTGGGTCTCCGCGTCCGGTGGAGGCCGGCCCTTGCGAAGATAAAACAAAAACCGCACCTCCCACGCCACCTTGAGTGGCGCGGGCAGCACGGATGCCGAATGAAGGGAGCGCAATTACACGCTTTTCAGGGAAACGTCAAGCGACGCGCCACTGAAGTCCCCGTCAGACCGTTTCGAGCACCTCCGAAATGGCCTTCGTCACCTCGTCGATAGGCCGCATGCCATCGATCTGTTGGAGCTGGCCGCGACCGGAATAATAAGGTGCCACCACCGCGGTATCGCGATTGTAGGCATCAAGCCGATGCCGGAATACATCCGGGTCGTCATCCTTGCGGACCGGCTCCCCGCGCGCCTTCGTCTCTTCCGCCCGGCGCATGATTCGCTGAACCAGAAGCGCCTGGTCGACCACCAGCTCGATCACCGCATCGAGCTTGAGGCCCTTCTCGGCGAGCATCCCGTCCAGCGCCTCGGCCTGAGCCACAGTCCGGGGGAAACCGTCGAGAATGAAGCCTTTTTGTGCGTCTGCGTGTTCCAGACGCTCGGCGATGATGCCGATGACAACATCGTCGGATACCAGCCCGCCGGCTTCCATCACCGCCTTAGCCTTCAGCCCAACCGGCGTCCCGGCCGCAACCGCTGCGCGGAGCATGTCACCGGTGGAAAGCTGGACGATCCCGTGACGGGCCACCAGTCGCTGGGCTTGCGTCCCCTTCCCGGCCCCGGGAGGCCCCAGCAGAATCAACCTCATTTTCGTTTCCCCCCACGCAGCTTGGCCTTCTTGACCAGTCCTTCGTACTGGTGGGCCAAGAGGTGTCCCTGTATCTGAGATACCGTGTCCATCGTGACGCTGACCACGATCAACAACGACGTCCCTCCGAAATAGAACGGAACGGCCGCGTAGGAAATGAGCAGTTCGGGGAAGAGACACACTGCCGCAATGTATGCGGCACCGACGACCGTGATTCGCGTCAGCACATAGTCGATGTATTCGGCGGTCCGCTCGCCCGGGCGGATCCCGGGAATGAAGCCGCCGTGCTTCTTGAGATTGTCCGCCGTCTCAACCGGATTGAACACGATCGCGGTGTAGAAGAAACAGAAGAACACGATCAGCGCGACATACATCACCATGTAAAGCGGACGACCGTGGCCGAGCTGGGTGGTGACGACGCCGAGCCAGTCCGGTCCCGAACCCGCCATGAAACTGGCGATGGTCGTGGGAATCAGCAGCAGGGAAGAGGCAAAGATCGGCGGAATAACGCCCGACGTGTTGAGCTTGAGCGGCAGATGGGAGGATTGCCCCTCATACAGGCGATTGCCGACCTGGCGCTTGGGATATTGGATCAGCAGCCGCCGCTGGGCACGCTCCATGAACACGATGAAGGCGATCAAGCCGACAACCATCACCAGCACAAGAAGGATGATGGGGGTCGAAATGGCGCCCTGGCGCCCAAGTTCAAGGGTCCGCACAAATGCGCCCGGAAGCTCGGCGACGATACCGGCGAAGATGATCAGAGACGTACCGTTGCCGATGCCGCGCGAGGTAATCTGCTCGCCTAGCCACATCAGGAACATCGTGCCGCCGGTCAGCGTAATAACCGTGGAAATGCGGAAGAACAAGCCTGGATCCTGCACCACGGCGCCGGAGCTTTCGAGGCCCACGGAAATGCCATAGGCTTGGAACAGAGCAAGGACCACCGTGAGATAACGGGTATACTGATTGATCTGCTTGCGACCGCTCTCGCCTTCCTTCTTCAGCGCTTCCAGCGTCGGAGAGACCGTGGTGAGAAGCTGAATGATGATCGAGGCGGAGATGTACGGCATGATGTTCAACGCGAAGATCGCCATACGTTCAACGGCGCCGCCGGAGAACATGTTGAACAAGCCGATGATGCCCTGCTGCGCCCCTTGGAAGACCTGGGACAGTGCATCGGGATTGATCCCCGGCAGGGGAATATACGTTCCCAGGCGATAGACCAGAAGAGCGCCAAGGGTGAACCAGATGCGCTTCTTGAGCTCTTCGGCTTTGCCGAGAGCGCCGAAATTCAGGTTCGCTGCGAGTTGTTCCGCCGCCGAGACCATGCCTTGCTCCGCTTGGGCCATCCGCGTGGGAACGGCCTATCCATGAGAAGCGGCAGCGCGCGGCGTCAGGGCGAGAGCCGGCACGCACCGCATCTTTCATCGGTCATACCCGCACTCGCCGCGGCAGACCATTGGCGAGATGACGCGCCGGGCCTACGCGAGGAGGCGGACCAACCGCCCCAAAACTCCGGCCCCATGCCCGCTGGGACCATAAATGCTTGCAAACAAGCCCATTCGCAGTCAGCAAATGGGAAAACGGCGGATGCTATAAAGCGATCCGCCGCCTTTTAGATCACGCAGCTTCGACCGCGACAGACGACATGGCGACAGAACCACCAGCCTTCTCGATCGCTTCAACCGCCGACTTGGTGGCATAAGCCACTTCAAGCGCAACCTTGGCCTTCAGCTCACCAGAACCAAGCACGCGCACGCCGTCCTTGGCGCGGCGGATGACACCGGCCGCCACAAGCGCAGCGGAATCGATGGTGGCATTCGCATCGAGCTTGCCCGCATCGATGGCGGTCTGGATCCGGCCCAATGCAACTTCATTGAAGTCGAGGGCGAAGATGTTGTTGAAGCCACGCTTCGGCAGGCGCCGATGCAACGGCATCTGGCCGCCCTCGAAGCCCTTGATCGCAACGCCGGTACGGGCCTTCTGACCCTTGACGCCGCGACCCGCGGTCTTGCCCTTGCCGGAACCGATGCCCCGGCCGACGCGCATGCGCTTCTTGCGCGCGCCGACATTATCTCTGATCTCGTCGAGCTTCATCTCGCTTCTCCTCAGTCGACGACGCGGACGAGATGGGCGACCTTCGCGATCATCCCCCGCACCGCCGGCGTGTCCTGAAGGGTCGAACGGCGATGACGCTTGTTCAGCCCGAGGCCCACGAGGGTTGCTTCCTGGTCAGCCGGACGGCGGATCGGCGAACCGACCTGCTCGACGGTGACGGTTTTTCCTTCAGACGCCTTAGCCATGGCGCGCTCCTATTCTGCGAGCCCGGCTCAGTCCGTCGCTTCCGCGTCTTCGACGCGGCGGCGGGACTGGAGCTGCGACACCTTGATACCCCGGCGCGAAGCGACGGAGCGCGGGCTGTCCTGATTGACCAGGGCATCGAACGTGGCGCGCACCATGTTGTAGGGGTTGGAAGACCCGAACGACTTGGCGACGACATCGTGGATGCCGAGCGTCTCGAACACGGCGCGCATGGGGCCGCCGGCGATGATACCGGTACCGGCCGGAGCGGCGCGCAGGATGACCTTGCCCGCTCCGTGATGACCATGCACGTCGTGATGCAGGGTGCGGCCTTCGCGCAGCGGCACCCGGATCAGCGCGCGCTTGGCGCTTTCCGTAGCCTTGCGGATGGCTTCGGGCACTTCACGCGCCTTGCCATGACCGAACCCGACGCGACCCTTCTGGTCGCCGACGATGACCAGGGCGGCGAAACCGAAGCGCCGTCCGCCCTTCACAACCTTCGCGACACGATTGATGTGGACCAGCTTGTCCACAAACGTGTTGTCACGATCCTCGCGATCTCCGCGGTGTTCCCGTTCACGGGCCATTTCGCTACGTCCTTCGCGTCAGAACTGAAGGCCGCCTTCGCGGGCGCCCTCAGCGAGCGCCTTGACGCGCCCATGATAGATGTATGCGCCACGGTCGAACACGACCGCGGTCACGCCCTTCGCCGCCGCACGCTCAGCAACCAGCTTTCCGATGGCCTTGGCGGCCTCGGTGTCTGCGCCGGTCTTCAGGGTGCCACGCAGGTCCTTCTCGAGGCTGGAGGCGGCCGCTACGGTCTCGCCCTTCGCATCGTCGATGATCTGCGCATAGATGTGCTGCGAGGTGCGGTGCACCGACAGGCGGGGACGCCCGTTGGCCGCAACGCGAATCGCACGGCGCACCTTGGCCTTGCGGCGCGCCAGCGCCTCCAAATCCTTAGCCATGGTTCGCTCCGTTACTTCTTCTTGCCTTCCTTGCGGAAGATGAATTCGCCTGCGTATCTGACGCCCTTGCCCTTATAGGGCTCGGGGCCGCGGAACTCGCGGATCTCAGCAGCGACCTGACCGACCTTCTGCTTATCCACGCCCGAAATCAGCACTTCCGTGGCTTTCGGGGTCACGATCTGGATCCCTTCCGGGATCGCGTAGATCACGTCGTGGCTATAGCCGAGCGACAGGTTCAGGTTCTTGCCGGCAGCCGCGGCCTTGTAGCCGACGCCGGTGATTTCGAGCTTCTTCTCGAAACCCTTCGTCACGCCTTCGACGAGGTTGGCGACCAGCGTGCGGGACATGCCCCACATCGCCCGGTGCCGCTGCGTCTCGCCGCGCATGGAGACCTGCAGCTCGGCGCCGTTCAGCTCCGCCAGCACTTCTTCCACGAGAGTCAATTCCAGGGCACCTTTGGGGCCCTTTACCTTCACCGTCTGACCGTCCACGCTGACATTGACGCCGGCGGGAATGGCGACGGGATGCTTGCCGATCTTCGACATGTTTCTCTCCGTCGCTCGCTCAGAACACTGTGCAGAGCACTTCGCCGCCGACATTCTTGTCGCGTGCGTCGTGGTCCGCCATCACGCCCTGGGGCGTGGAAACGACTGCGATGCCGAGACCGTTCGCAACGCGCGGAAGGGTCTTAACAGACGCATAGACCCGGCGACCCGGCTTGGACACGCGCTTGATCTCGCGAATGACCGGCTGGCCGTCGAAATACTTGAGTTCAATCTCGAATTCGGTCCGGCCATTGCCGTGATCGGTCGAGGTGTAGCCGCGAATATAGCCCTCGTCGCGAAGGACATCGAGCAAGCTGGCGCGCAGGCGCGAACCGGGGCTCGAGGTCTTGTCCTTGCGCCGCATCTGGGCGTTGCGGATACGAGTGATCAGATCGCTGATGGGATCGTTGATGGACATGAGCCTCTCCTCACCAGCTCGACTTCACGAGACCCGGGACAAGTCCCTGGGACCCGAGTTCGCGGAGCGCGATACGGCTCATCTTGAGCTTGCGGTAATATGCACGCGGGCGGCCGGTCACTTCGCACCGGTTGCGCACGCGGATCTTCGCGGAATTCCGCGGCATCTGCGCGAGCTTGAGGGTGGCGGCAAACCGCTCCTCGATCGGCAGTGTCTTGTCGTTCACGATCGCCTTCAGACCCGCGCGCTTGCCGGCCAAGCTCTTGGAGAGCCTGCGGCGACGCTCGTTTGTCTCGATCGCGCTCTTCTTCGCCATGTCTTGCTCCTGTTCTCCGCGTCTGAAGAGGCCAAAACCCCTCCACAGCCGGAAAATCACAACCTTCTCTTCATATGAGAGGGACGCGCGCCGACCGGTTGCCCGATGCTGGCGCGAATCGCCCCTTCTATACCGTCACTGGCGGAAGGGGAAGTCGAAAGCGCGCAGCAGCGCCCGCGCCTCGTCGTCCGTCTTTGCCGTCGTGCACACGATGATGTCCATGCCCCAGATCTGCTCGACCTGGTCATAGTTGATCTCGGGGAACACGATATGTTCCTTGATGCCCATGGCATAATTGCCACGGCCATCGAAGCTCTTCGGGTTCAACCCGCGAAAGTCGCGAACGCGCGGCAGCGCAATCGTGACCAGACGGTCGAGAAACTCGAACATGCGCACCTTGCGAAGGGTCACCTTCGCGCCCACAGGCTGGTTCTCGCGAAGCTTGAAGTTCGAGATCGCCTTGCGGGCCCGCGTCACGACCGGCTTCTGGCCGGCGATGCGCGCGAGGTCCGCCGCAGCGGTCGTCACCTTCTTGGTATCGGCAGTGGCTTCGCCGACACCCATGTTGATGACGATCTTCTCGATCGTCGGAACCTGCAGCGGGTTCTTATAGCCGAACTGCTCGATCAGCTTCGGGCGCACCACTTCGTCGTAGTGCTTGCGCAGCCGGGGGGTATAATTCACCTCAGCCATCGATCTTCTCCCCGGAACGCTTGGCCACGCGGACCTTGGTTCCGTCTTCCAACACCTGGAAGCCGACGCGCGTCGGCTTGCCGTCCTTGGGGTCGGCGACCGCAAGGTTGGACAGGTGGACGGGAGCCTCCTTGGAGATGATCCCGCCTTCCTGGTTCGCCGACTGGCGCTGGTGACGCTTGACGATATTGACACCGCGGACGAGCGCACGCTCTTCCTTCGGCATCACCTGAATAACCTCGCCGGTGCGACCCTTATCGCGGCCGATGAGAACGACGACCTTGTCGCCCTTTTTGATCTTAGCCGCCATCACAGCACCTCTGGCGCCAGGGAGATGATCTTCATGTGGTTCTTCGCGCGGAGTTCGCGCGGAACCGGTCCGAAGATACGAGTCCCCACCGGCTCTTTCTGATTGTTGATCAGCACGGCCGCATTGCGGTCGAAGCGGATCACAGAACCATCGACGCGACGAATGTCCTTGGCCGTGCGCACCACGACGGCCTTCATGACATCGCCCTTCTTAACCCGGCCCCGCGGAATCGCTTCCTTGACCGACACCACGATGATGTCGCCAACGTGAGCATACTTCCGCTTGGACCCGCCCAGCACCTTGATGCACATGACGCGACGCGCACCGGAATTGTCCGCCACGTCGAGATTGGTCTGCATCTGGATCATGACGCACCTGTTCTCGTCATCCAGCGCCGCCGGCAAGCCGGCATTGCCCGTTCCACATACCGTGCCCGCTCATCGGTACACGGCTCTAACTGCGATGCGGTCTCCACCCGGTCCAGGCGTCCCGAACTCGACGGACCCAGCATCGGAGCGCTTCGTTATCAGACCTCGGCCCGCTTCTCGCCCTGGACCACGATCCAGTTCTTCAGCTTAGACAGAGGCCGATGCTCTTCGATCCAGACGATATCACCCACATGATACGAATTGTCCGCATCATGCGCGTGATACTTCTTGGACCGACGAACGGTCTTCTTCAGCAGCGGATGAGTGAAGCGACGCTCCACCCGGACCACTACCGTCTTGTCCTGCTTGTCGCTCACCACGACGCCTTGGAGCACGCGCTTCGGCATCGTTCCCTCACTTCGCCTTCGACGCGGCCGCGCCGCGCTTGGTGGTCTGCACGGTCTTCACCCGCGCGATGTCGCGACGGATTTCCTTGGACCGCGCCGTGTTTTCCAGCTGACCCGTCGCCTTCTGGAAGCGCAGGTTGAACTGTTCCTTCTTCAGCTTCAGCAGCTCATCGGCGAGCTGATCGGGGCTGAGGGCCCGAACGTCCTCGGCTTTCATGAGCCTCTCCTCACTCGGCGATGCGCTGAATGAAGCGCGTCTTGATGGGCAACTTCGCGGCGGCGAGCGTGAGAGCCTCACGAGCCGTCTCGACGCTGACACCGTCGATTTCGAACATGACGCGGCCAGGCTTAATCTTGGCCGCCCAATATTCCGGGGCGCCCTTGCCCTTACCCATACGAACTTCGGTGGGCTTGGAGGTCACGGGCACATCGGGGAAAACGCGGATCCACACGCGACCGGCACGCTTCATGTGACGGGTAAGTGCGCGACGCGCGGCTTCGATCTGGCGGGCCGTCACGCGCTCGGGCTCGAGCGCCTTCAGGCCGAATTCGCCGAAATTGAGTTCCGTGCCGCCCTTAGCGACGCCGTGAATGCGTCCCTTGAACTGCTTGCGGAATTTCGTGCGCTTGGGTTGCAGCATGGCTTATCGCCTTTCTCTCTGCTCGAGCGTCAGGCCGCGTCGCGATCGCGGTCGCGACCATGGTCGCGATCACGGTCACGCCGGGGCGGACGCCCGCTCGGGCCTTCACTCTCAGCCAGGCGCTTCTCCTGGGCCATGGGATCGTGCTCGAGAATTTCACCCTTGAAGATCCACACCTTCACGCCGCACGTCCCGTAGGTCGTGAACGCCGTGGCAGTGCCGTAATCCACGTCGGCGCGCAGGGTGTGCAAGGGCACACGACCTTCGCGATACCATTCAAGGCGCGCAATCTCCGCCCCGCCGAGACGGCCGGAGCAGTTGATGCGGATGCCCTCAGCACCAAGACGCATCGCCGACTGAACGGCGCGCTTCATCGCACGGCGGAATGCAACGCGACGCTCAAGTTGCTGGGCGATCGACTCGGCTACCAAACGCGCGTCGATTTCCGGCTTGCGGATCTCAACGATGTTGATGAAGACCTCCGACTTGGTCATCTCGGCAACCTTCTTGCGAAGCTTGTCGATGTCGGCGCCCTTCTTGCCGATCACCACGCCCGGACGGGCGGAATGGATCGTCACGCGGCACTTCTTGTGCGGGCGTTCGATGACCACCTTGGACACCGCAGCCTGCTTAAGAAGCTTGAACAGCATCTTGCGGATCTTGATGTCTTCGTGGAGCAGTTCGCCATATTCGCCCTTATTGGCGAACCAGCGGCTGTCCCACGTGCGGTTGATGCCGAGCCGAAGCCCGATCGGATTGACCTTCTGACCCATCAGGCCCGCTCCTCAACTTCACGCACGACGATGGTGATCTGCGCGAACGGCTTCTCGATACGCGAGGCGCGACCACGCGCACGCGGCGAGAACCGCTTCATCACCAGACCCTTGCCCACGTGCGCTTCGGCGACGATCAGATCGTCAACGTCCAGCTCGTGGTTGTTCTCAGCATTGGCGATCGCGCTCTCGAGGCACTTCTTCACATCGCGGGCGATCCGCTTGCGAGAGAACTCGAGATCGGCGAGCGCCGTCGCCACCTTCTTGCCGCGGATCAGGCCCGCGACGAGATTCAGCTTCTGGGGGGAGACGCGCAGGTTGCGCGCGACCGCCTTGGCTTCGTTGTCCGCGAGAGCGCGGGGCTTTGCCTGTTTACCCATGGCCGATCACCGCCGCTTCGACTTCTTGTCGGCCGCATGCCCGTAATAGGTACGGGTCGGCGAGAATTCGCCGAACTTGTGGCCGACCATGTCTTCCGACACATAAACGGGGACATGCTTCTGGCCGTTGTACACGCCGAAAGTAAGGCCCACGAACTGGGGGAGGATCGTGGAGCGCCGGCTCCAGATCTTAATCGTATCGTTGCGACCCGAAGCACGCGCGGTGTCTGCCTTCTTGAGCAGATAGCCGTCGACGAACGGGCCTTTCCAAATCGCTCTTGACATAAGTCAGGCCCTCACTTCTTCCGCTTGTGACGGCTGGTCACGATGAACCGGTCCGTCGCCTTGTTGTTGCGGGTCTTCTTGCCCTTGGTCGGGAGGCCCCATGGGGTGACCGGATGACGGCCGCCCGAGGTACGTCCTTCACCACCGCCGTGGGGGTGATCGACCGGGTTCATGGTCACGCCGCGGTTATGCGGCTTGCGGCCGAGCCAGCGGTTACGACCCGCCTTGCCCAGCGAGATGTTCATGTGGTCCGGGTTCGAAACCGCACCCACCGTGGCATAGCACTCGCCGTGCACCAGGCGCTGCTCGCCCGAATTCAGGCGAACGATCACATAGCCATGGTCGCGGCCAACGATCTGCGCATAAGCGCCGGCGGACCGGGCCATCTGACCGCCCTTGCCGATCTTCAGCTCGACATTGTGCACGATCGTTCCGACCGGCAGGTTCGCGAGCGGACCGGCATTACCCGGCTTCACGTCGACCTGCGCCCCGGCGATCACGCTGTCGCCAACGGCAAGGCGCTGCGGCGCCAGGATGTAGGCGAGATCGCCGTCCTCGTACTTGACCAGGGCGATGAACGCCGAACGGTTGGGATCATATTCGATCCGTTCCACCACAGCCGCCATGTCGCGCTTGGAGCGCTTGAAATCCACCAGACGATAGGTCTGCTTGTGGCCGCCGCCACGGAAGCGAACCGTGATGCGCCCGTTATTGTTGCGGCCGCCCGAGGAGCTCTTGCCCTCGGTCAGCGTCTTCACCGGCTTGCCCTTGTAGAGGCCGGAGCGGTCCACGATCACGAGCTGGCGGAGGCTCGGCGTGACCGGCTTGAAATGCTTCAGCGCCATGGTCTTATTCCCGTCCCTCTGCTCACAGGCCCGTGGTGACGTCGATGGTCTGGCCCTCTTCGAGGGTCACGACCGCCTTCTTCACGTCGGACTGGACGCCTTTACGGCCTTTGAAGATCTTCACCTTGCCCTTGCGGACCAAGGTGTTGACGCTCTTCACCTTCACGTCGAACAGCTTCTCCACCGCCTCCTTGATCTGGGGCTTGGTGGCGGTGCGGGCGACCTTGAAGACGACCTTGTTGAATTCGCTCGCCGCCGTCGCCTTCTCGGTGATGACGGGAGACAGGATCACGTCGTAATGACGCGGCTCGATGTTCCGCTGCGGGCTCATTTGAAGCGCGCCTCCAGCGCGTCCACGGCTGCCTTGGTCAGGACCAGGGTGTCACGCCGCAGGATGTCGTAAACGTTGATGCCCTGGATCGGCAGAACGTCCACGTAAGGGAGGTTGCGCGCCGCCATGGCGACGTTCGCCTCCACTTCCGAGCCGTCCACGATCAGCACCGAAGCCCAACCGAGCTTCGCGAACTGTTCCTTCAGGGCCTTGGTCTTGGGGTCGGTCAGCGACATATGGTCGAGAACGACGATCTGCGCGGCCTTCGCCTTGGACGAAAGCGCATGCTTCAGGGCCAGCGCACGCACCTTCTTCGGCAGGTCGATGGCGTGGGAGCGCACGACCGGACCGAAGGCACGACCACCGCCACGGAATTGCGGCGCAGACGCCGCACCATGACGGGCATTGCCGGTGCCCTTCTGCTTGTAGAGCTTCTTGGACGTCCGGTTGATTTCCGAACGGCCCTTCGTGCGATGCGTGCCAGCCTGGCGGCGAGACAGCTGCCAGGTCACGCACCGGTGCAGGATATCCGCACGGGGTTCGAGACCGAAGATCTCGTCCGAGAGCGTTACCGAACCTGCGTCGGCACCATCGAGCGTCTTGACGGCGATTTCCATCACGCGCCCTCCCCGTTCGTCGCTTCGGCCTGAACCTCGGCAACTGCACCATTACCGTCGCGCAGCTTGAACGCACCCGGCTTGGGGGCTTCGCTGGGCAGGCGCTTCTTTACCGCGTCGCGGACCATGATCCAGCCGCCGGCATGACCGGGAACTGCACCTTCGACCGCAATCAGTCCGCGCTCGACGTCGGTCATCACGACCTTGAGGTTCTGGGTGGTGACGGTGACGTCGCCCATGTGCCCAGGCATCTTCTTGTTCTTGAAGGTCTTGCCCGGATCCTGGCGACCACCGGTCGAACCGATGGAGCGGTGGGAGACCGACACGCCGTGAGAGGCGCGCAGACCACCGAAATTGTGCCGCTTCATACCGCCGGCAAAGCCCTTGCCGATCGTGGTGCCAGTGACATCCACGAACTGGCCCACAACGAAGTGGTCGGCCGTGATCTCGGCACCGACCGGGATGAGGCCTTCGGCATCCACGCGGAATTCCGCGAGCTTGCGCTTGGGCTCCACCTCGGCCACGGCGAAGTGGCCCCGCTCGGCGCGGGTGGTGTTCTTCGGCTTGCGACGGCCAGCACCAAGCTGAACCGCGACATATCCGTTGCTATCGAGCGTACGGTGGGCAACCACCTGGCAGCTCTCTACTTTCAGCACAGTGACCGGAACATGTTCACCAGCATCCGTGAAGATGCGTGTCATGCCGAGCTTCTGGGCGATGACGCCTGACCGCATGGTCGTGTCTCCTCGCCTCACTTCAGAGCTTGATTTCGACGTCAACGCCGGCGGCGAGGTCGAGCTTCATCAGCGCGTCCACCGTCTGGGGCGTCGGATCGACGATATCGAGCAACCGCTTGTGAGTACGCATCTCAAACTGCTCGCGCGACTTCTTATCGACGTGCGGAGACCGGTTGACGGTGAACTTCTCGATCCGCGTCGGCAGCGGAATCGGACCGCGCACCTGCGCGCCCGTGCGCTTGGCCGTGGCGACGATCTCGCGTGTTGACGCATCGAGGATGCGATGATCGAACGCCTTCAGGCGAATTCGAATGTTCTGGCCGTTCATGGCTCTAGGGCTCCACGAAAGAGGGACGCATGGGCGAACCACGCGCCCCCGTTCAAACTTCTAATT